>JBBSAP010000098.1:0-11594 GCA_038252165.1 Bacteroidales bacterium
GCCGAAGAGGCTGCAAGGGAAATAGGCGCGAATAATCTTCTTGCCAGGACAGGGGCTCTCTATCATGATATAGGTAAAACTTTTAATGCCGAATATTTTGTTGAAAATCAGGCAGAAGGATTCAGTCCGCACGATCAACTCGATCCCCTGAAAAGTGCTGAAATAATAACCGGACATGTAAAAAAAGGTGTAGATCTTGCAAGGAAATTCAACCTTCCTTCACAGATAATAGATTTTATTCAAACCCACCATGGGACTGGTGTAGCTTATTTCTTTTACAAGAAGTTCCTCGATAAGAATCCCCAAAGGACTGACATGGAGAAAAACTTTGCTTATTCAGGTCCAAAACCTTTTTCAAAAGAGACTGCAATTGTGATGATGGCCGATGCTGTTGAAGCTTCTTCAAGGAGCCTGGCTAACTATTCTGAAGAGAATATAGGCGAGCTTGTGGAAAGGATCATTTATATTCATGAGCAGGATGGCCAGTATTCTGATACACCTCTTTCTTTCAAGGATATAACAGATATAAAGAGTGTTTTTATTAAGCGGCTGTTAAATATTTATCACGCGAGGATTGCTTACCCGGAAAGGTAGATATCGAGAGGTTAACGCATGTCGATAATTTCAACTCCCTTGTATTTATCGGGCGAAAATGTAAATTCCGAATTGTTGGGCTGTTGTTTCAGGTCATATTCCTTTACAGTCAGAATCGCTGTTAAACCATTCTTATACTTGTACTCGAGGCTTTTCAGATCGAGCGATGGCTTGCCGATGCTAAGCCTGATCCTGATATGGTCGCTGTTGATATCCTCCGGATAGAGATCAATTAAATATGAACCCGGTTTTTCTTCCAGAAGCCTGACCTTGTACCCCTTCTTATATACTGAGAATATTGCGGACGGTCTCGACATAAATGAATTGTCTTTCCTGTCAGGCTTTGCTATTGTGACCTCTTTTTCAGCCGGAAGATAGCTCCATGAGGTTTCACCGTTGAACCAGATGATATTGTCAGCCATGTCGAGCCTGTACCTGTCCTTGCTGAAAATTATCGTTCCGGAATCGCTGTTGTTCGTGCCTTCAACCTGATCGACTGTTTCCATTGTGAACTTCATGTAGACTGAAGGAGCCCCGAGGGCAAGCGCTGAGAATTTGTCCAGTATCTTAATGGCTTCCGCATCATTCTGTGCAAAGGCAGCCAGGGATGTAAAAGTCAGAAAGAAACCGGTAATTATTGATCTCATTGTATCCGTTTTAATCAAGACTCTTCAAAATCTGTTCCAAATGTGAATAATCTGAAATAAGAACATCCCTGGCTTTGCTTCCTTCAAACGGACCAACCACTCCGGCAGCCTCAAGCTGGTCAATTATTCTGCCGGCCCTGTTATAACCAATCGAGAGTTTTCTCTGTATGAGAGAAGTTGAACCCTGCTGATGCTGAATCACCAGGCGGGCTGCCTCCTCGAACATCGGGTCCCTTTTGTGAAGATCAACTTCCTGAGTTCCACCATCAGTGTCATCAATATATTCCGGTAGTGCCATGGCAACGGGGTAACCCTGCTGTGAACCAATGAAATCGGTCAGGGCTTCAATTTCGGGTGTATCGATAAATGCACACTGCACCCTTATAGGTTCAGCACCGGATGAGACGAGCATATCCCCGCGGCCAACAAGCCTGTCAGCTCCGGTAGCATCAATTATTGTCCTTGAATCAATGGATGAGAATACCCTGAATGCTATCCTTGTCGGGAAATTGGCTTTGATGAACCCGGTAATAATGTTGGCCGATGGTCTCTGGGTGGAAATTATAAGGTGAATTCCTATCGCCCTTGCGAGCTGTGCCAGCCTTCCGATCGGCGGTTCGATCTCCCTTCCTGCAGTCATTATCAGATCTGCAAACTCATCAATTATAAGAATAAAATAAGGAAGGTATCTGTGACCCTTTTCAGGATTAAGTCTTCTTGATACAAACTTCTCATTATACTCTTTAATGGTCCTGGACTGGGCATCTTTTAAAAGCTCAAGCCGGTTATCCATTTCGATACAGAGCGAATTAAGTGTCCTGATAACTTTCTGCGTATCAGTAATTATAGCATCCTCCTCACCCGGCAGCTTTGCAAGAAAATGCCGTTCTATTTTTGCATACATAGGCAGTTCAACCCTCTTGGGATCAATAAGTATAAACTTAATTTCGGACGGATGTTTTTTATAAAGAAGGGAGGTAATTATTGCATTTATCCCCACTGATTTTCCCTGTCCTGTTGCTCCCGCCACTAGCAGATGCGGCATTTTTGTGAGGTCAACTATAAAAGGTTCATTTGTAATTGTCCGTCCGAGTGCAAGCGCAAGATCAAATTTTGAATCCTGAAATGCTCTTGATGTTATAAGTGATTTCATCGAGACAATCTCGGGCGTCTTGTTAGGCACCTCAATCCCGACAGTACCTCTTCCGGGGATGGGAGCAATGATCCTTATACCAAGTGCTGACAGGTTAAGGGCAATGTCATTCTCAAGCGATTTTATCCTGGCGACCCGTATTCCACGGTCGGGTACTATCTCATACAGGGTAACAGTTGGACCGACTGTTGCTGAAATATGCGTTATTGTAATATTATGATCACCAAGGGTTTTTATTATGTTCTCCTTGTTTTCAATAACTTCATTGTCGTCAAATTCGAGGCCTGATTTATGATCGGTGAGTATCGATAGCGGTGGAAATTTGTATCTCGAAAGATCAAGGCGCGGATCATAGTTCTCCATTAACTTTTCAACCTCATGATCGGGAAGTATGTCGATGGCAGCAGGTTTATTGATATCGATAGGTACACCTGCAGGTGTTTTCTTTTCAGGCTCATTCTTCCCGATTACATGAATGATTGATGCGCGGCTGGTATCTTCTTCATAATCTTCGCCGGTTGGACGTTTTACAACGAACTCAATTTCCCCGTCATCTTCATCCGCCGCTTCAGTTTCCCCTTCATTTTCATTTGATGAAACCTCACTTTCTGTACTATCATCCGATGGTTCAACAGAAATATTATCGCTTTTCATTCCGGGAATTACGCTTTTAATTGTAGCGGGAATGGTTTTTGTAAATGTGTCAGGCTTGAACCTGAGGGCGAAAATAAGGTAACCTATGGTAAGCAGGGTCAGGATTATTCCTGTACCAGGCTTCCCTGCAAATGAATTCAGCCACTCAGTGATTTTAAAGCCCTGGGCTCCACCCGGACCGCTTCCAAGATATCCTCCGGCATTGCCAAAGATAAATCCAAGCAGAAGGGAAAGGATTATTGATGCAAAAGTAAGCTTTACAATGAGCTTCCATAACCTGATCTTAGGAAACCTGAGAAGGTATAAACCAATAGCACCAATGATTACAGGAATGAAAAATGCTCCATATCCAAAACCAAATCCAACTATCGTCTTGGCAAGGAAATGACCGCTTTTACCCGACCAGTTCTTCACATTTACATCTGCGTTTGAAACAACCTGTGAATCAGCCAGGCTCAGGTCGGTTTTCCACCAGAAAAGGTATGAAATACATGCAAGAAGAAGATAGACAGCGATTCCTGACAGGAAGATACCTAAAATGAATTTTATCCTTTCATCCGTGAAAAAAGGTCTTGATTTTGCCTTTGATTTTGATGCCTTCCTGCCGTTGTCTTCTTTATCTTTCTTCATTGCGGATTAAATGCCCGTGCCTGTTACAGGCTGACCATCTTATTGATAAACTTATTTATGTCGTTTTTGGAGACTTTCTTGAATTTCTCTTTCCTTTCGAAAGTTTTGTCAGGGATCTCCTTCCTGTAGATATTCTGGGCTTCGAAATGAAATTCGGAGCGGCCGATGAAGAAGAAAAAACTAAGCAGCACACCATCGATCTGATTGAAAGGGGTTGATGCATTCGGATTCCTGACAGGTATCTCGTCAGTATACCATACATTATAGATCTTCGCACGGTCGAACGGGAAGGTGACTTCAGCATTCTTGCAATTGAATCCGCAAATAACTTCAGATTTTGATGTTTTTTTAACTTCCATACCTCGCATTGCGTCGAATCCGGGATAAATCTCACCGGGTTTTGAAGGGTAAAAATACCTTATCGTGAAGAGGCTGAGATAAGTGTCGTAGATTTCTTTTGAGGGGTTCGACAAATTGGTGATACCTGAATTGCCAAAGGGAGAGATCAGCTCATAAATGATGTTGTCATCCTTGAAAGAAACAACAAGATTCTTGGGCATAAGGTCTTTTGGCATCAGGGTAACATGACCTTCGTACTGAACGTCATAATGAATCTCCCCCTGGTTCATGCGTCTGCCTCCAGTCTTATTGCAGGAAGAGGTAACAAATATAATTATGATTGCAAAAAGGAGCGCTTTTCCCGATCTCACCAACTTCAGTTTAACTTGAAAAATGTAAATGTAATTATTTTTTTTAACTTGTATCAGGCTCACTTATAATTATGTGGAAAGAACCAAAACATATTCTTTAACATAAATTTTGATTGCTCCGGGAATTAATCTTTTGTAGACCAATTCTCAGAAATCAATAGCTTTGTACCTGAGGAAACAAGTTTTTCCTAATGATAAAAACGGAGATATCGTTCAAACATTACACATCAGACGGATTATTATGAAAAAGAAACTGGCAGTTGTTGCTCTTGGCGGGAATGCATTGCTTCGGGGCGACCAGATCGGAACGATAGATGAGCAGGAAGAAAATACCACTCTTACGCTTGAAAATCTGATCTTTCTGATTAATGAAGGATACAATCTTGTGATAACCCACGGAAACGGTCCACAGGTAGGAAATATATTAATGAGGAATGACGCCGGTGAGCAAATGTACAATATTGCCCAGATGCCTGTTGATATTTGCGTGGCCGATTCGCAGGGAGGGATCGGTTACATGATCGAAAGAATGTTCAGGAATGTGCTGAACAGGTACGGAATCAGGAAGAATGTCATTTGCATAGTCACTCAGGTTGTCGTGGACAAAAATGATAAGGCTTTCACCGATCCCCAGAAGAGGATAGGGAAAATCTATACAAAAGAAGAGGCTGATAAGATGGCTGAAAAGAAAAGCTGGATATTCAGAGAGGAAGTAAAGATTGAAGGAGGATTCAGGCGTGTGGTTCCTTCTCCGGTGCCGGTTGATATTATGAATTTTCCGATAATACGCGACCTGGCGATGCAGGGAAATATAGTTATCGCAGCCGGCGGGGGAGGAGTCCCTGTGTACATCGATGAAAAGAAGGATGTAAGGCCTGCAGAGGTTGTTATCGACAAGGATCTTGCATCATCGCTGCTTGCGTCGATGATCGGGGCTGACGAATTTTATATTCTGACAGATGTTCCGTATATCTATATCAACTATAAGAAACCTGACCAGGAAATAAAGGAATTTCTCAATTATTCAGATGCTCTTAAATACCTTAATGAAGGACAGTTTGCAAAAGGTAGCATGGCTCCAAAGATTGAAGCTTGTCTCAATTTCATAAAAAAAGGAGGCAAAATGAGTGTGATCACTGAGGCCTTCAAGCTTGCAGATAAGAAATACGGGTCAAAGATTACGCTGGAATATGAAAGATAAGGCATCAGGGCATCAAGGCATCAGGGCATAAAAGCATAGCGGTTATTAAGGAAAAGGAAAAATTCATTAATTTTGTCCGAAACAACTTCAGACTTTTCTGGACTTACAGCTTCCTGCCCTTTAAGCCTTGAAACCATTAAACCATTAAACCATTAAACCATTAAACCATTAAACCATTAAACCTTTAAACCATTAAACCATTAAACCATTAAACCATTAAACCATTAAACCATTAAACCTTTAAACCTTTAAACCATTAAACCTTTAAACCTTTAAACCTTTAAACCTTTAAACCTTTAAACCTTTAAACCATTAAACCTTTAAACCTTTAAACCTTTAAACCTTTAAACCTTTCTTATCATGCCAGTCAATCTTCGTAACCGCAATTTTCTGAAGCTGCTCGATTTCAAAACGGAAGAAATTCAATTCCTGCTCAATCTGGCGGCTGATCTTAAAAAAGCCAAATATACCGGAACAGAGCAACAGCAGCTCAGGGGAAAGAACATAGCATTGATCTTCGAGAAATCGTCAACAAGGACGCGATGTGCATTTGAAGTTGCAGCCATCGATCAGGGAGCTCATGTCACTTATCTTGGTCCCAGTGGTTCGCAGATCGGACAAAAGGAATCGATGAAGGATACGGCAAGGGTGCTGGGCAGGATGTACGATGGGATTGAGTACCGGGGGTATGGCCAGACAATAGTTGAGGAACTGGCCCGGTATGCCGGAGTACCGGTTTGGAACGGGCTTACAAATGAATTTCATCCGACACAGATCCTTGCCGATTTTATGACCATGATTGAACATTCCGGCAAACCTCTGAACAAGATCTCATTCTGTTATCTTGGCGATGCGAGGTATAATATGGGAAATTCACTTCTTGTTGGTGCGGTAAAGATGGGAATGGATTTCAGAACTGCAGCACCCAAAGCTTATCAGCAGGGAAAAGAACTTGTGGATACCTGCAAAAAAATCGCAAAAAAGACAGGTGCAAAAATAAATATTACCGGGAATGTTGATGAAGCAGTCAGGGGAGTTGATTTCCTCTATACCGACGTATGGGTATCGATGGGTGAGCCGGAATCTGTATGGGAAGAGCGAATTAAGCTTCTGAAGCCCTTCCAGGTTAACAATCAGATAATAAAAAAGACGGGCAACCCTGATGTGAAGTTTTTGCATTGCCTTCCTGCTTTCCACAACAAGGAAACAAAGGTAGGTGAGGATATCTTCAGGAAGTTCGGCCTCGATGGTATGGAAGTGACAGAAGATGTATTCGAATCAAAACACTCAATAGTTTTCGATGAGGCTGAAAACAGGCTGCATACGATTAAAGCTGTAATGGTCGCAACTCTGGGATAACGACTCACCCTATCCCGATAGCTATCTGATCCACTCCTTTACAAAGTAGAACGTTATCACAAATGACGTTGCGAGCTTCAGGCCAATGCCTGTGAGAAAACCCAGCAGGCTTCCAAACCCGGCTTTGATCGCGTATTTCATATCGTCCTTAAAGATAAGTTCACCGACTACCGCTCCGATGAATGGTCCGATAATTATACCAAACGGACCAAGAAAAAGCCCGATAATAAGGCCGACAGTTGCTCCACGTGTTCCATACTTGGAACCTCCGAATTTTCTGGTTCCCCAGATTGGAACAATATAATCAAGTATTGATACCACAACCACAATAGCTGCAAGGGTTATTAGAAGGGTTTTTGAGAAGTCAGCAAATTTGGTGAAATGGAGTAAAACAAGACCTAAATAGCTTAACGGGGGGCCTGGCAAAACCGGAGCCATACAGCCGATTATACCAAGTATAATGAGAATTATAGCTAATATTAATAGAATATAGTCTGCCATTCAGAAAAATGATTTTTACTTTTTGCCAAGGTCCTCGAAATCAATATTTGTAAATTCCCTGGCGGAGAGATCAACAGTTTCCTGTTTTGTTTCTTCTTCTGAATGTGCTATTTCTTTTATCAATTCATTTTTCCCGTTACCAATAAATGTAACAGCATCATTTAACCCATCGGCAAATTTCTCAAAGTCTTCTTTGTAGAGAAAGATTTTGTGTTTTTCATAGAAGATCTTTCCTTCATTGCCCAGACGCTTTTTGCTTTCAGTTATTGTAAGATAGTAATCCTCCTTGCGGGTTGCCTTTACATCAAAAAAATAGGTCCTTTTGCCAGCTCTTACTACTTTGGTGTAAATCTCTTCCTTTAGGTTTTTTTCGTTAATACCGTTAGTGACCTCCTTTATTCCGGCTTCTTCTTCCATTTCTGAGTCAGTTTAGGTTTAGGTTAGGCTAGTGTTTGATTGTCAAATGTAACAAATATTTTTAAAATCAAAACTAGGCTCTCCAAATGTACCTAAATTTTGCCCGGATGCTTTGAAGCTAAAGGAAAAAGGTTATTTTTGCTGCCGAAATCTGAGGTTCTTTATAAATGATAAGCAGAAGATTATTGCGCATAAAAGCTCTTATGGCACTTTATGCATTCAACCGGCGGGATGATGATAATGTCTCAATAGCTGAGAAAGAGTTGATATTCAGCATTGAAAAAACATACGAACTGTATCATTACCTGCTTCTTCTTGTTCTTGAAGTAGCTGATATGGCTTCCGGGAAAATCGATCTTGCCCTGCAGAAAAGAATGCCCACAGAGGAGGACCTTAACCCAAAAAGACGATTTATTGATAATCAGCTTATTGCCCAGCTAAGAAAGAATAAGTCATTTAATAGTTATATAGCTGCCAGGAAACTTTCCTGGATAAATTATCCTCATATTCCCAGGCTTTTGTATAACAAAATGATAGCATGGGATAAGTACGACGAATATATGTCATCAGAAGTTCATGGTTATTCTGCCGACAAGAAGTTTATTATCAATCTTATTACAAAACTATTTGCTGAATCGGAAGACCTTGAGTCTAATTTTGAGGAACAGAGTATCTATTGGAATGATGACACTGAATATGTAATTATAATGATCGAAAAAACCCTTAAGAAATTCAAACCCGAAAGCGGCGATAATGCCTTAATGATGCCTCTTTTCAAAAATAAGGAGGATGAGGATTTTGTCCGGATCTTATTCAGGAAGGCAATACTTAATACCAGCCGGTATTCGGAACTTATTGACAAAAACACAACCAATTGGGAAGTTGAGCGAATTGCACTTATGGATATTCTGGTTATGCAGCTGGCTATCACCGAGATAATTGAATTCCAGGAAATACCTGTGAAGGTCACTCTGAATGAGTATATTGAAATAGCGAAGTATTATTGTACTTCAAAAAGCAGTACATTTGTCAATGGAATTCTTGATAATATTGTTAAGGAGATAAAGGAAAAAGGACTTTACCGGAAGACCGGGAAAGGCCTTATAGGTGACAATATGGAAAGCTAAAATAGACAGTTGTAAAATGAGAACGAAAGGAATTCTGGTATTTTTCTTCATGATAATAACCCTTGCAGGATGCAATCAGGGTCAGGGAGAGAAGATATCAGATAAATCAGCTTCCCGGGCAAATGGTGAGATGGCAGATATCAGTTTTGTTGAATATGAATATAACTTTGGCAAGATCAAAGAAGGGGAGAAGGTGGCTCATATCTTTGCTTTTGAAAACAAAGGACCAGGTAATCTCGTGATAGAGTCAGCTTCAACCAGTTGCGGATGCACTGTCTCAAAATATAGCAGGTCCCCGATTCCGGCAGGCAAAGGTGGAAATCTTGAGGTCGTTTTTGATTCAAATGGAAGAAACGGTATTCAGACAAAAACAGTCTCTGTCAGGTCGAACTCCAAAACCGAAGTGGTAATCCTTAAAATAACTGCAGAAGTTGAATCATCAGGCAAATAACTATTAACAATCACAAATCATTAATCACAAATAATTAATTATTATGAACAATTTAGCTTTTATACTTCTTATGGGACAGCCGGCAGGTGGAGCTTCAGGGCAGAGCAATGCCCTGGTTACTTTTCTGCCTTTGTTGCTTGTCTTTGTTGTTTTCTATTTTTTCATGATCAGGCCACAGATGAAAAAACAGAAAGAGATGAGCAACTACAGAAATGCTCTTAAAAAAGGTGACAAAGTAATCACAACCGGAGGTATTTACGGTAAGATATGGGAAGTAAAGGATAATTACGTAATGCTTGAGGTTGGCGGTGATCTCAGGCTTAAAGTGGACAAGAGTGCTCTTGTCAAAGATCCAAGCATGGATTCAGTTTAGACCGGACTTATCTTTTATAAGTGAAATGGTCAGGCGGCATATGGCTTAAAAAACTTATGGAAATAAGAGGAATCAGCATTGACAGGGAGGTTGTTGTTTTTTCTTTCTTTCTTCTTCTTGCATTCATATTCTGGTATCTCAACTCCCTCGAAAAGGTTGTCGATTATGATATAAAGTACCCGGTAAGATATATAAATCTTCCGGAACAGAGAGTGCTTGAAAATGAATTGCCGGCTGCAATTGATCTTTATCTGAAAGGCCCTGGCTATGCCATACTTAAACTCAAACTGACCAGAAGCCGTTCTCCGGTAATACTTGATGTCTCAACAATCAATTACAGGAGGGTTCCCGGAAGCAGGACACTCAGCTATTATATAATTACAACCGGGCTGATCCCAAAACTTAGAAACCAGTTGAGGACTAAATGTGAAATATCCTCCATAAAGCCTGATACTCTGTTTTTTTCCTTCGACAGGATAGCTACTAAAAAGGTTCAGGTTATCCCGGATATTGAAGTTTCCACGGAAAAGCAATACCTGGTTAAGGGTAACATTCTTGCTGACCCGGATACTATTTTAATAACCGGCCCAAAACGGATTCTTGACACAGTCAAAACGGTAAAAACAAAGGTTAAAAAACTCAGGGGTGTCAACGAGACAATTACGAAAGGATTTGCACTGGTTATCCCCGAAGGGTGCACAGTCTCTTCAAGGAAAGTGATCCTTACCATACCTGTTGAGCAGTTTACCGAAGCTGAAATAAATGTTCCGGTCAAAATCCTGAACTGTCCCGATTCAATAAACGTCAAGATATTTCCGGATGTTGTATCAGTTAAATGCCTGGTTGCCATTGGTGATTATAAGAAGTTTGAAGAGATCCCCTTCGAAGTCATTCTTGACCTGGCAAAGGCTGATCTTAATTCATCCGAAAAAATCCCTGTCGGGGTTCGGAACATTCCTCCATTTGTAAGTTCCCTGAGAGTCACCCCCTCAAAGGTTGATTTTCTTATTGAAAAGAAAATCAAATGAACAAACCGGAACGGAAAGGCTTGAAACTCGGTGTAACCGGAGGAATTGGCAGCGGGAAAACGACTGTCTGCAAGGTGTTCGGAGTCCTTGGCATTCCGGTTTTTTCAGCTGATGATGAAGCAAAAAACATCCAGGATAATGACAGGGATATTCAAATTAAAATAAATTCACTTGCAGGCAAAGACCTTTATTCTTCGGGAAAGCTTGATCGTAATGAACTGGCGGAGATCATTTTCAACAACAGGGAATTGCTTCAAAAGGTCAGTTCCCTGATTCACCCGGCAGTTTTCAGATCATTCGGGGAATGGGTTAATAAACAGGATTCTCCCTATTCGATAATGGAAGCGGCTATTCTTTTTGAGAGCGGTGCATTCAGGTTGATGGACAGGATAGTGACTGTCGTGACTCCTTTGGAAGAAAGAATTGAAAGACTTTTGAGCGGGAACAGACTTTCGAGGGAACAGATCATTGAACGTGTTAAAAATCAAATTGATGACGAATCAAGAGTAAAGCAGTCGGATTTTGTTATTTCCAATTCCGAAAATGATATGATTATTCCTGCTATCATTGGAATTCATGAAAAGATGTTAAAACTCTTCAATAAAGCGAACTAACTAGTGTTTGTCTTTAAACTCAAATTGTTAATATATTCAGGAGGTTGCAAACATATATCACGAAAGTTCGAGGTATCTTAGAATCAAAGATAATGAATCCATGAAAATCTTCAACGAGTTACTTCTGAAATTCGA
>JBBSAP010000099.1:0-11161 GCA_038252165.1 Bacteroidales bacterium
TCTTGCAGAAGATTATTCAACAAGGCTTATCGAGTACGAACACATGGTAAAAACGGATATGAAAGTTGATAAAAACCAAAAATTCACCATAAAGGTTGTTAACAAATCAGCAAGGCCAATTTACATTAATGACAATTAATTGTAATTTATGGTAACAACGGAATTGAAAAGAGAGAGATGCATATGTTGTTTTTAAATTTTGCTTAAAATTGTATCTGGGCACGGATGAAAACGGTTTTACTGAAATTGGTAAAATCAGCTTGAAATAACAAACTTAAAATGAAATGAGACATAATATTAAACTAACAAGTAAGAATTATGAATGAAAGTAAAATCGGAAAGAGCCCAATATATAAAAGCAAACATCCGGAGAAAAACCGCCGCAGTTTCCTCAAAACCATGGCAACCGGAATCCTTGGTGGGGTGAGTATCGGATCAGGTGCCAGTGTCTGGACTGACCTCAACACTAACTCTGTACTCAACCAGGCGCCACCTGACGCGCGTGAGTTGCGCATCAAGAATGTTAAGCCTTTCATAGCTCAGATACTTGATGGACGGGTGGTGGTACAGCCCAAAGATACGGGTACTGCCCTGGTCAATCCCGGTATGGGCTGGCAGTTTCACCACTATGATAACAACATTGTGCGCTACGGCCTTGAACTCGAGCCTTCAGACACCGTAGATGAGTTTCCTGGCTTGAGCTCTATCTATCTTCGGCTTGCCTGGGCCTATATCGAACCGGAAGAAGGCAAATTCAACTGGTCGATCGTCGATACACCCGCGGCACGTTGGATCGCCAAGGGCAAGCAGGTTTGCTTCCGCTTCTCCTGTTTTGAAGGGGGTACAGCCCCGGCGACACCCGAATGGGTGCGCAAGGCCGGCGCAAAGATCAATATTCTGCCTGCCAGAAACGGAGCGTCCACCGGGGACCGCTGGGAGGTGGACTTCGACGACCCGATCTTTCTGGACAAGCTAGACCATTTTCTGGCAGCTGCAGCCGCCCGGTATGACGGTAGCCCCGAAGTGGCTTTCATTGATGTAGGCTCGTTTGGTACATGGGGCGAAGGCCATACCAGCTCGGGCTCTGGTCTGCCTTACTCAGCGTCTACGATACGCCGTCACATCGACCTCCACAAGAAACACTTCAAGCACACGCTGCTAGCGGCCAACGATGATTTCTCGAACCAGGGTCGCGGCCTGGAGGTGATCCAGTACGCTCACGAACAGGGATTGACTCTACGGGATGACAGCATACTAGTCAATCCAGCCGAGCGCGCCTATTACCATGCCTACCTGGCCCCTATGTTCTGGAATGAGGTGCCTATCATCCTTGAATCAGAACATTACGGTCCATCGAAGACCCGAGGCAACTGGGGTGATGGCAGCCGTTTTATAGCCGCAATCGAGGACTACCATGCCAGCTACGCGACTGTGCACTGGTATCCGCGCGAATTTCTAAAAGAGTGTAGGCCGCTGATCGACCAGATCAATATGCGGTTGGGCTACCGGTTGCAACTTCAGGAGGTATCGTGGCCGAGTCAGGTTCAGCGCAAAGAGCCCTTCTCGCTGGGTTACCGCTGGAGAAATGCCGGCGTAGCCCCTTGCCTTCCCGGGGGATATCCCGCTATCACGCTGAAGGATGTCAAAGGCGGCATCGCTGGCGTGTTCGTGGATGAGGGATTCGACATGAGAACGCTGCCGGTTGGTCCCCCGGAGAAATCTGTACCGGTCGGACGCGAGGTGAAAGCGATTTCGCAAGCCTCCAAACGACTGATCGACTTTGCTTTGCCGCAGGCGAACATTCTCAAGCCGGGTAACTACACCTTGTGGGTGTCGATTGGCACTCGCAGCGGAACACCCAAAATTGCACTTCCGCTTCCAGACGAAGATGACCAGCGCCGCTATCGACTGGGTGAGGTCCTCATCGTGGATTAGACTGGTTAGTTGCACTATTTTATGATACAAAACAATTATAAAACAAATAAATGTAAAACCATGGAAAAAAAATTTTTAAGGAATGACCCTCTCTTAATTCGGCGATCACATGAAAAAAGATCAGGATCGCAACAATATCATACTCTAATTCAAAACGGCACTCTTAGCCAGCGATTTATTGTCCTTTTGATCTTTGGCATCATATTGTTGGTTCTTCCTAACATCTCCTGCCAACGGGGGGGAAGCAGTACTTTAGCTCAATCGTCGGTTACAATACGCGAGGTCGACGAAGTCATCCCGACGTATGGTATGGAGGCGCCTAATCCGAATCCAATGTTCTTTTTTGGGCAGGGATCGCAGGGTGCGGAAGGACGAATATATCCTTACCCATTCTATGACAATCTTACGAATGTCAAGGGCGATAAGACCTATCATGTCATCTATCTTGAGAACGAATATATCAAGATCAGTGTTCTTCCAGAGATTGGCGGACGACTCTTCTCCGGATTGGATAAGACAAACAATTACGATTTTGTCTATCACCAGCATGTAATTAAGCCTTCCCTTATAGGTCTGCTGGGCGCATGGATTTCCGGTGGTATCGAATGGAACATTCCGCATCACCACCGCGCCTCAACATTTATCCCGGTACAATGGACTAAAGAAGAACATCCCGATGGCAGTAAGACCATCTGGGTTGGAGAACTCGAAGTTCGTCAGCGCATGACGTGGGCTGTAGGCTACACCCTTCGTCCCGGCAGCTCTGTTCTAGAATGTTCGGTGCGTATAATCAACCGTACACCTATTGTAAATAATATGCTTTGCTTTGCCAACGTTGCAGTAGCGCCGAATGATACCTACCAGATTATATACCCTCCAACTACACAATGGACTACAGGTCATGGCAAGCATGTTTTCAATCCATGGCCCATTGTTGACTCTGTCGACGTAAGCTGGTACAAGAACAACAAAAGATCCGCCTCGTGGTTTTGCTGGAATTATAAGGAAGATTTTGTTGCCGGATATGATCATGGCAAGAACGCTGGTATAATGTTCGTTGCAGATCATAATATTGTTCCCGGTAAGAAATTCTTTACCTGGGGAGTAAATTCGATGTGGGACAAAATTCTCACTGACAACGATGGACCTTATCTTGAGATCATGGTGGGTGCATATTCCGACAACCAGCCTGATTATTCATGGCTTCAGCCATTTGAAGAACGTTCATTCGAAATGAACTGGTATCCCTTCCGTGGTATCCAGGGAGTAAAGAACGCCAACCTTGAAGCAGCAGTTAACCTTGATGTAACTAATGGTAGTGTCACATATGGTTTCTATACTACCAGGGCATTTCCAAATGCGGTTGCTACACTGAGGGTCGGCAACAAGGTATTGCTTGAAGAAAAGATCGCCATTAATCCGGATAAACCGTACACTAATAAATTCGCTGTTCCTGACGGTACCGATGAACATGATGTTAGCGCATCTCTTACAACCGAAGGACGTGAGCTCATTGCTTATTCTCCAGTACGCATGGAACCTGAACCAAAACCACTTCCAGTTGTGAATCCGATAACCCCGGCAAATATTAAAAATGATGAAGAAATGTTTCTGGCCGGACAGCGTATATTCCAGATTCAGAATCCAACTCTTGACGCAGATCCCTACTATGAAGAGCTGCTCAAGAGAGATCCGGGCAATATTTCAGCAAACACCGGGATGGGCGTACTTGATTTGAAGGATGGCAAGTTTTCTTCTGCAGAAGAACATTTCAAAAAGGCTATAGATCGTCTTACTTTCCAGTTCACGGCACCTAAGAATGTCGAACCTTTGTACTATTTGGGAGTTTCTCTTAAAGCACAGGGCAAATCCGATGAAGCATTCACAGCTTTTTACAAAGCAGCATGGGGACAGGATTGGAAATCTCCTGCCTATTTCTCACTTGCCGAAATAGCTTCGGCGCGTGGCGAGTTTGCTGCAGCTTTAAATTTCGCTAGCCGGTCGCTCGATGCCAATGCGCTTAACGTTCGTGCTTACGGTCTAAAAGCAGCAATTCTCCGGCATCTTAATCGTACACCGGAAGCTATCGATCTGCTTGCTTTTGCAACCGAAAAAACTGATCCACTTGATGTACGTCTGATGGCCGAGAAATGGTTGGCAGCGAAGGATGCTAAATCTACCCAGACTCTTGTAACCACTTTTAACGCTCATCCTGCAACAATACAGGAAATGGGAGCTGAATATACTGAAGCCGGTCTCTGGCAGGATGGCGCCGATGTTCTCATGAAAGCTGTGGAAACTGCACCTGACAAGGCGACCATTTCCCCTCTGGTTTACTACTATCTCGGTTATTTCACTGAAAAACTGGGTAACACCAAAGCAGCAGCTGATTATCGTCATCAGGCTACCCTTCAGTCGACTGAGTATGTATTCCCTTTCCAGTATGAAATTGAACCTGTACTACATCGGGCAATGGAAGTGAATCCACAGGACTCGCGTGCTCCTTACTATCTTGGCAACCTGCTTTATGACGGTCGTCCTGATGAAGCAATAAGACTATGGGAGAAATCTGCGTCACTTGATCCGACGTTACCAATGGTCTGGAGAAACCTTTCAGTAGCATATTCACATGAGCTTGGCGATAACTCAATAAATAAAGCCATCGTCGCGCTAGAGAAAGCAGTGTCTCTTAACGATCCCTATCCAGAACACTTCTCAGAATTGGATAAATTTTATCAGACTGCCGGAACACCGGTCGAAAAGAGACTGGCGGTACTAGAGCAGAATCAGAAAGTTGTTGTAAAGAAAGACGAGTCACTGGGTGCTCTGATCAATCTCAAGACTTTCGTCGGTAAACCTGACGAGGCCATCTCATTATTGCAAAGCCGAACTTTCATTATCTCGGAAGGTGGTTCTTCATTCAGCAGTGGCCAAGCTTGGGTGGATGCGCATCTCGTGCGCGGTCTGAATCATTTTGGATTGAAACAATATCGCGAAGCGCTTGCCGATTTCGAAGCAGCTGTTAATCTCCCTGAGAACCTTCGCTCGGAACAGAGAGGATTTCGTGAAGCTGAAATCAATTATTGGACTGGTTGCGCCCAAGCAGCTCTTGGCGAAAAAGATAAAGCCAGCCAATCATGGGAAAAAGCCGCCACGCCTGCCAAAGTACGTAGCCGCGAAGGAGGAGGAGGCCAACCTCTTGTCATGATACGTGCCACACAAGGTGAGCAGCGTTATTATCAAGCACTTGCAAAGCAGAAACTTAATCAGACGGAGGGCAACAAGGCGATATTTCGTGAGTTGGTGGACTCCGGCACTTCAGCTTTGAAACAACGCAACAATTCCAGCGCCACTGCTTTGCCAGGCTCTGGACGTCAATCGCTCCGGACCAGTGCAGCAATGGCCCATTACAATATTGGTCTTGGCTATTCCGGCCTGGGCGATAAAGTAAAAGCACGCGAAGAGTTTAATGCCGCACTGAAAATTTCACCTGATTACCTCAACGCGAAGATTGCTCTGAGTCAGATCTGATAAATGATACTATGATAATTCTGTAGGTTATGTTTTTTATTGCCAAACTGGTTTTCTTGATTTAATGGTAAAACATACCGGTGACAATGCAACCAAAATAAAAACAAGTTTAAACATCAAGAACACCATAGCGATATTTATTGGTCTATTGCAGTGCATGCCAAAATAACCATTAGTTGGCATCAAATTTAATTGAAAATGTGTAAACAACATTTTTATAAAGATTAATTCTGGTTCAAATAATTTAAATTAGAAATTTAATTGTTGTTAAAAACAATAAAAAAAATTTGAAAGGGAAAAATTAATTGTTTAATAAAGCCAAATCAAAAAATAATGGGAAAACTTTAACGGATCTTAAAATCATTTACCATAGTTATAGCGTCATCTAATGGATTTTTCATGACTACGTTAGGGGTATTTCTTTGTGGAATGGTGACTTTTGCTCAAACGAGCGTAATAGTCACTCCTCAAGACAACAGGGCAGGATTGCTCAATCCCGATATGGGATGGTATATCCACTACTACGATAACACCCTTCGTCAGTACGGTTCCAGATTGGTTAAGGGCGATGTGCTTAATAATTGGCCGGGGGGAATGACAACATGCTACTTCCGGCTCGACTGGAGCAATCTGGAACCGCAACAAGGCCTCTATCGCTGGGGCCTAATTGACAGCGTCGCGTCTTATTGGATAGCGGCAGGGAAAAAGATTGCTTTTCGCGTATGCGCAAAGGAAAGCAATAGAAATAACTCCGCCACGCCTGCATGGATGGTACCGGATATGATCCAACCAATGCGATATTTCTTGCCGCTCTCGAGAATTTTCTGAAAGTCTATGGCGCGCGATACGATGGCAAACCTTATGTTGCCTATGTAGTCGATCCTTAAAAAGTGTTTAACTTGTTGATTATTAACAACTAATGTTAATAACATATTTTGATTATCTGCAAGGTAATGAGTAAATTCGATAAAAACCTTGCAAAATGAAAGGAAAAATTCCGAAGAATCCGCAACTGAATGTCTTCCGTATCCCACTGGTGAATATCATTAATATGGATCATGAAATGGTGCTTCTGGCTCAGAAAATAGACTGGGACAAAGTGGAGAAAGAGTTTTCTGTTTATTATCCTGAGCTGGGCAGACCAGCAGTTCCGATAAGGAAAATGGTTGGCAGCATGCTGCTAAAACAGATGTATAATCTTGGAGACGAAACATTTGTTGCCCGATGGATTGAAAACCCCTACTGGCAATACTTCTGTGGCGAGATTTACTTCCAATATGACGAGCCATATGATCCGAGTGATTTTGTACACTTCCGCAAACGCATCGGAGAAGAGGGAGCACAGAAAATATTAAAGCTCAGTATAAGCCTTTTTGATTCCAAAGAAGTTCATGAGAAGGAAATCCTGATTGATACCACCGTCCAGGAGAAAAACATAACATTCCCGACAGATTCCAAGCTTCATAAAAAGATAATAGAAGGCTGCCTGAAAATAGCTGAAAAGGAGAATCTTAAGTTAAGACAACGCTACACAAGGATAGTAAAACTAATTATGTTAGGATGGACTTCAAAATGTTTTGATAACTCAGCAAGTGACTCACGCTCCTTGAGCGCCTCAATTGCAACTTTAGCCTTAAAGGCTCCGGTAAATTTCCTTCTTGTTTTTTTCATAATGCACTGGTAAATTTAATTGTTAATTTTCAACTTAACCAGTGGTCCGAATTTTGGGTAGTATTATAGTTAGATGTTTTTGAATCGAAAGGATCCTGTTTTCCACTAAAGCAATCGGAGCAACGTATGTTTTGGATTATCAACACGGCCTATGCCCAACAGAAACTTATGTACGATACAAAAAGTCATAGCTGCACTGATAGAATCGTAAGCATTTTCCAACCGCATGTCAGGCCCATCCCCAGAGGCAAAACGAAGGCTCAAATAGAGTTTGGCTCAAAATTGGGTATTAGTCTTGATAAAGGTTTTGCCCGCATAAATACATTCAGTTGGGATGCTTATCATGAAGGGAGCGATTTGATAAATCAAGTTGAATCTTACAAGGAGCTACATGGGCATTATCCGGAACTGGTTCAGGTAGACAAGATTTATGCTACAAGAGAAAACAGAAGGTGGTTAACAGAAAGGAATATCAGAATAACAGCAATGCCACTGGGACGTAGAAAAGGTAAAGAAACAGAGACCTATTATCAGAAACGAAAACGCAGACGGGAGGCAGCCGAAAGAAATCATATTGAGGGAAAATTTGGACAAGGGAAAAATGGTTATAACCTCAATGAAATCAGGGCGAGGTTAAAGAATACTTCAGAGAGTTGGATTAGTTGCATCTTCTTCATAATGAACTTAATACTTTATGAAAAAGGATTTATTTTTGGCTCTATTTTAGAAATTGTCAATAAAATGGGTGTCAAGCTGATGAAACGAGTCGGACAAATCATGCTCCTATTTATCCCAAAAGAAGTTTTTCCGTACAACAAATTAAAAGTTGAATATTTGTTAAGCTGACTTTATCAGCAAACCCTATTTATTGACTTCTTTATCATGGTTTTTTCTTAGCTCCATCCATGCTTACTGGGAAAATACCTACTCGGGCAACGATAGGATTATCCATATTATTGTCGAGTTGAAGAACAAGTCAAACACCTCTATCTGTAAGGACCTGGGGCTTAAAGTAAGTGTTGAAGATGGGGAGAGATCGGAACTCATGGTTGAGTTAGAGAAGGGCTAGTCGAAGCAGCCGACGGTCTTGCGAACTGCGGTTGCAGTCTTATTCACTTCGTTCACTATTTTAGCCTTCGGCTTGACATTACAACAAACTCACTCACACAATCAGCTGTTCACAAAAGAATCGGGATAGATTGGTTTTGGAATTGATGAAACCTGCCATCAGATTACTGGCAGGTTTTTAATTTTGTGATTATTTGTTTAAGTCTGTAACGGATGAAACTCTTTTATAAACTACATTATCAAAATTCCTGAAGTGTGCAGCCCCGCAGGCGATTTTCAATTTTTCGCTTTCTCTCAGTTCTTGCCCAAGTGATTTTGTCTCAGCAACAAAGTAAATTTTCTTTTCACCCTTAAAAACTACTGCCCAGTCGGGACGATAGGCTCCGATGGGAGTATTAATTTCGAACCAATAAGGGAGTTTAAAATAAAATTCAATCTGCTCACTGCTCTCGCAATCCTTTGCAAATTGATTTTCAACGCCACTGTCCAGGGGAATATAGTTTTCATAAATTGTCTTTGAATTGTCATTGACTGTATGGGTAAATTCGTCAAGGTAAATTTCAAAGTCGCTGTCATCAAACAAAGTCATTTCGTAAATCTTGTCTCCGATTTTTTCGTACTTAATTCCATCAATCATCAATTGGTGAAGTACCTCTTTGATTTTTGAAACTGCATTGTCCATAAACAACTGTGGATTGAGGAACAACTCTTTTATCCGTTTTGAATTTTTCAGTATCTCCAGGATTGTGCTGCGCGTCAGTTCTGTTTTGCTTTGTATGTAAGCAAGCATATCCGGAATTTCAAAACCAAGCCCGTATTCGTTATTTAAACTGTCGCTCAATAACTGTCCGTCAACACCTTCATCAGTGATCAAAACTTTTTTCTTTGTTGACCTGATTGCCGGCTTTGTCGTTTCATCCATTTTGCATACAGCGTTTGCAGCAAGTGTAATAAGCTTTTCAGTATCGTAATTGACGCTGTATTTTGTCTGAAATCTTATCTTCTCCCAAATTTGTAAAAACTTCGGATCTGCTTCAAAGCCTTTTCTGTAATTTACTTTCTTCTTGTCGTTCTTATTTTTTGTTCTGCCTGAAAAATCTACTCCGCAATCTTCCTGGATTTCTTTTTGCAAAGCCTTTGCAAAATCTTCATACCGTTCATTCGCAACAACAGTGAGTTTGTTAATGTTGCGGTCAAAAATTCTTTGTCCTTCCTGATTAACGGACAAACGAAGTCCTCTGCCAATTTCCTGACGCTTTTTTATTTCCGATTTAGTTTCATTCAGAGTGCAGATCTGAAATACATTGGGATTGTCCCATCCTTCGCGCAAAGCAGAATGGCTGAATATAAAACGAAGCGGAACATTCACATCAAGCTGCTTCTCTTTTTCCTGCATTATGAGTTTGTACGTGTCATCATCTGACTGTGTTTCCCCTCCGGTGTCTTTTATTCTGCCTTTGTTGTCCTGCGAGAAATATCCGTTATGTATGTCGTCAACCGTATAATGAGTTAAATCCTTATAAACAGGCCTGGAAATTTCCTTTTCGTAAATTTCTTCAAACCATCGTGCAAACTTTCCTTTGACAGGGGTTCCGTCAGGATCATACTCACGATAATTTTTCACTTTGTCAATGAAAAAAAGCGAAAGAACTTTAATTCCTTTGTCTTTGTAGTTTTTTTCCTTTTTGAGATGTTCTTCAACTGTTTTGCTAATCATAAAACGCATAACTTCATCGTTCATACCACCTTGCGTTTCGCCTTTCTTTAAAACATTTCCATTGCTAAGTTCAATTTGCTCATTGCCAAAGTCAATCTCATAAATTTTCAGGCTGTCGTATTTTTCATTTCTGTTTGATAACAGGAATAAATCCAGGTTTCGTCCGCTAGCCGTGACGGATTTTCTCTTTACACCGTTATCCGTGTTTGCATCAATTTTGATTTTCGCCTTGATTGCATTTCCGGTCCGGGTGATATTTTCCAGTTGAAGAAATGGAGAATTAAAATCATTTTCGCTTATAACAGAATCAACTTCTATCTGTTTCACCAATCCCAGATCATACGCTTTAACCGGATTGAGTGAATACATCAGATTATATAGATTTATATGAGTTGCAGAATAGCGAAGTGTGCATAAGGGATTTAGATTTTCAATTGCCCGCTTGCGTATTTCTGTTTCCATATTCTGGGGCTCATCCACAATCACAACCGGCCTGCAGCTTTGAATGAACTCGACCGGTTTTTTCCCGGTGAGTTTATCGTTTGGCTTGTTGATTATGTTTTCATCTTTTGCAAATGAATCAATGTTGATTACCAAGACCTGAATTGTATTTGCAGATGCAAAACCTCTCAAACCGGAAACTTTCCTGCTATCATAAACATTAGAAGTCATCGGAACCTTATCATAAAGATTCTGAAAATGTTCTTCTGTTATTTCAAGATTTTTCATAACACCTTCACGGATGGCAACCGAGGGGACAACAATGACAAATTTTTTAAGACCGTAAAGTTTATTCAATTCATAAATGGTACGGAGATAGACATAAGTTTTTCCTGTACCGGTTTCCATTTCAATGGAAAAATTCCAACCGTTGTTTACGATTTGATCTTTTGTAGAAACTTTCAAGCCATTACTTTTCTGAACATGCTGAATGTTTTCTGTCAGCTGTTTAAGCTGTATAAAATACAGTTTATTTCCGAAACCATTTTCAGTAAGCAATAAGCCTGGCTGACCGATTGAAAATTCAAAATCACCACTGCTCAAAGGTTGCCCTTCGAAAATATCAGTGATGGCTTTTACCGCCTCCAACTGAAATTCCTGCTTGCTGTCGAAATGGAGCTTCATATTTGAAAACAATTTTTTTCACGCAAAGAACGCAAAGAATTTCGCAAAGGACGCGAAGAATTATAAATTGTTGACGATTCTGTGGATTCCATCTATTACTTTAACGGTATTAAA
>JBBSAP010000100.1:0-11027 GCA_038252165.1 Bacteroidales bacterium
GGCCACAGCCCCTGTCGATTATCTGCTCAAATTCAATGTTGCTCTTTCCCATAGTCTTTGTGTTTGTTTAGATAACAAACACAAAGTAACTTAATTTTCATGCGTGTTTGTGCTTTGCCAAATCATGGGTGTTTCATAATATAATAGTATGTGAACGCTCACCCACTTTTATGATAAAAATTTTTTAGTCTTTCATATATGTATGTTTAGGATATTTTTTTCGTGTAGTTTATTTTGAAGTATGCCAGAATTAAAAAAATAAGGTTCACCATAATTCTAAAAATCATTGCTCCTATCGTTTTTGATTCATAGATACCTCCGGAATTGATATGGAAAATCAATCCGATAAAGGCTATGATAAGTACTACTGCCGAAACTGCGAGCGTCAGCGTAGTCCATTTCTTTGTTTTCAGGAATCCATATGCAGCTATGATATAGAGTATACTGCTTATGAAATTAGCTACCACAACAAACAAAACATAATTTCCTTCTCTGGCTCTTACTCCAAATAAATCAAAAATCACAGAGCCGCTAAGAAAAAGGGTAATTAAACCAAATGCAGCTAACACTATAGCTGCAGAATTTGTTATTTTACGTCTCATGTTTTTGATTTTATCAATGTTAAAACGGATTGTACTTTATTGTTACCTGCTCTTGAAATATCAAATTTAAAATCTGCTATTCTCCATTTATACATTTGCAACTTAAAAGTTCCAATCACAATGTGCATCATTTCATCTGTGGTGATTGCATTAGTAAACTGACCTCTTTGTTGTCCTTCCATAATAACCGGCATCAGGTGTTTTATTATTACATTCATTAACTTTAGTAACACCTTATTGATTCGTTGGCTTTCATCCATAAGCCCGTCTGAAAATACAGTAACAACAAAATGAGGATTCTTAACAAAAAAGTCAATAAGATTTTGGAAAATTGATTTAAACTTCGCTTCCGGATCGTCATCAGGATTAATCATCTTTATAAGATGATCATCCATGGTTTCTGATAAATATTCCAGCATAGCTATGATGATTTCCTCTTTACTTGTAAAATGCCTGTAAATAGCGCTTTCGGAAAACTGCATTTCTTTCGCCAGGTTTTTTATCGTTAAACCGCTTACACCTGAGGCAGTCAGTATTTTACCGGCTGATTCGATAATTTCTAGTTGACGTGAAGTAATTTCCATATCGATTATCAATATCTTATCTGTTGACATTAAAGCACTTTGGTAGCGCTTGCTGGCCGGGGCGCTTTTACAACAAGTATCCTGGCTAAGCTGCCAGAGCTATTACTAATATAATGCACGATATCGGCAGGGCTTTCAATCAATGTATCGGCTTCGCATACTTCGCTTTCATTGCCGATATGAATTGCCGGACAGCCTTCCAATATAAAAAAGAATACATCAACCGGTGTTTTGTGTGGTTTAAGGCTTTCTCCCGGCTTTAAAGAAATAAGCATTGCCTGTGCCGATTCTTTGTTATACATCTCTCTTACATCAATCTTGTGCGGCGTTTCTTTAACTTCCTGCTCATGGTACTTAGTGATTTTCATATTATTTAATTTTAGAAGTAAGTGAATATTCGCTCACAAAGATACAACCTGTTTTCATATTTGCAAATTTTTTCATAAAATTTTTTTGGCATACATATACTCATCCCCCCGACACCCTTATCTTGCAGGCAACTACCCCTGCCCCGCCCCGTCGGGGCTTTAAAGTCCAATATCCCCGGTTAAATCCGGGGTAGAAGGCTTATCTTTTCTCAACCCTGAAGGTGGTTGAAGGTGTTATTTCTGATGAGGAAATTATCAATATAAGTAGAAATATTTTAACCGTTTAAACACATCGGTCAAAAGTTTGTTATAATTGTATCTTCAAAAAAATGATTAGAAAGAAATACTTTCAGGACAAACCGGATAAAGCTGACCTTATTATTGAAGCGGCCCAGCGGAGATTTGGAATTTACGGCGTTGAAAAAACATCAATGCGTGAGATTGCCGGGGATCTTAAGATGACAAAAGGTTCTCTTTACTACTATTTCCCTGACAAAGAGAATCTTTACCATGCAGTTTTTGAAAAAGAGCAGAATGAATTCCTTAAAAAACTGGATAGCGATTCACGGGCCGCTGTTGATTGTTCAGGATATCTTATAACTTATGCGGCCAAGCGACTTTCATATTTTACGACGCTGTTAAATCTGGCCAGAATAAAGCAGGAATCGCTCCCGGATATTCCGCCCCTTGTCAGGCAATCACTAAAAAGTTTTCGCGAGAAGGAAATTGAAATTATCATGCAGGTACTTGAAAAGGGAAATGAAACCGGTGAATTCGCTGTTGATGATACAGCATACACTGCACAACTGTTTCTTGATCTCCTGAGAGGACTCAGGAATACTGTCCTTAGCAATAAAAGGACACTCGTAATAGATAAAGAAGAATACAACATAATACTGAAGAAGAGTGTCAGTTTTACCGAAATATTTACTAAAGGGTTAAAGCACAAATAATTACTATCAATACTGAATTAATTTTTAACTTAATTATAATACTTCTGATGAAACAGGATTCAAAGAATAAAACTTTCAGGGTTTATATCCCGCTTGCTGTCATAATTCTGATAGTTCTTTCGGGTACATGGTACTGGTACAAGGATTATAAAAAGTATATCACTACTGATGATGCACATGTTGATGCTGACAATATTACTGTTGGTCCAAAAATAATGGGAAGGATATCTGCCATTTATGCTGATGAAGGTGAGCAGGTTCAGCAGGGTAAGCTTCTTGCAGAACTGGATAGTTCTGATCTTGTTTCCCAGAAGAACCAGTATCTGGCATTAAAAGCACAGACATTTGCTAACCTCAGGCAGGCAGAGATCAAATTCATTTCAGATGAGAAGAGCCTTAAAGTTGTCGAAATAAATCTTGAAAAAGCTTCGGAAGATTTGAACAGAGCCAAAGAGCAATCTGAAGGAGGAGTCATAACCAAAGAGCTTTATGATCATACGAAGAAGGCATATGAAACTGCAGTGGCACAGCTTGAAGCAGCCAAAGCTCAGATTGCCGTTTCCAGGGCACAGATATCTTCTGCAGAAGCAGCCGTTGAAACCGCAAATTCTCAGGTAAAAGTTATTATCACCCAAATCCATAACACAAAGCTTTATGCACCTGCAGGAGGAACTATCGCCAGGCGATGGTTGCTGCCGGGAGATGTTGTGCAGCCGGGTCAGTCTATATTCACCCTTATAAATGATAAGAAACTCTGGGTCGTCGCTTTCCTTGAAGAGACTAACATTTCCGAGATACATCCGGGACAGGATGTAAGATTCACAATAGATGCATTTCCCAAGGTCAGGTTTAACGGTAAAGTTTTTCTGACCGGTTCCAGTACTGCTTCTGTATTTTCGCTGATTCCTGCAAATAATGCTTCAGGCAACTTCACAAAAGTTACTCAGCGTATTCCGGTAAGGATCTCTATCGATAGCGCCGGCGATAACATTGATCTTTCATCGTTGAATATATTATCCGGCATGTCTGCTATCGTCAAGATAATCAGATAACTACAATGGACAGACGAAGATCGCCATCACACCTTATAAGAAACCTGGTAAGAAAACCCGATTCGGTTTTTCATCCCAGGCATGAATTATATAAATGGTTCCTTCTTGGAAATATAATGATCGGAACTTTTATGGCAGTGCTCGATGCAACAATCATCAATGTCGGCCTGCCTAAAATAATGGCTTCTTTTGGAGTTGGACTCGACAAAATAGAATGGATAATTACAGCATATATGCTTGCTATGGCAGTTATGCTGCCAACCTCAGGATGGCTTGCTGATAAATTTGGCTACAAGCGGATGTACTTCACCGGACTACTCCTTTTCACACTTGGTTCAATGTTATGCGGCCTGTCGGCAAATGAAAACATGCTTATAATGTCGAGAATCATACAGGGTTTAGGTGCAGGGGCTATTCAACCATTGGGTATGGCAATTATTACCCGCGAATTTCCTGCAAGCCAGAGAGGAATTGCACTCGGATTCTGGGGAATTGCAGCTGCTGCGTCCATTTCATTCGGACCGCTGATCGGAGGCTTTATCATTGACAGCTTCAGCTGGCCGCTGATCTTCGCTGTCAATGTCCCGGTTGGTATTATAGCAATGCTATTCACAATAATCATTCAGACTGAATATAAAGATCTAAAAACCAGAAAATTTGATTTTATTGGTTTTTTATCAGTGTCGATTTTTCTACCTGTTTCAATTTTTGCATTAACTGAAGGAAATGCAGCAACTAACACCGCTGGCTGGCATGCTCCGTATATCCTTTTATGTGCAGGAATTTCGCTCATAACATTTGCACTGTTTATTACCACAGAATTAACAGTAAAGGAACCTCATATTGACCTCAGGTTGCTAAGCAATCATAATTTCGGAATAGCTCTTTTAATAATGATCTTTTTTAGCATCGGGATGTTCGGGAGTACATTCCTGATGCCTGTTTATTTACAGAATTCACTTGGATTTACAGCTCTGCAGGCAGGAGCTGTTTTTCTTCCTGTTGGTATAATACAGGGAATTACTGCACCAATCTCCGGAAGGATATCTGACAAAATCAATCCCAAGATACCCATCACTGCCGGTATAATATTAATGGCCTTCAGTTTCTTCCTAAATTCTAAAATGTCATATATGACTGAACTCAAGTCAATAATGATTTCACTTTATATAAGAGGATTAGGTATGGGATTTCTATTTACCGCACTTAATACAGTATCGCTTTTAGAGATTCCGCGTGAAAAAATGGCACAAGCTTCAGGTATATCAAACTCCATCAGACAATTAGGAGGAAGCCTTGGTGTGGCAATCCTGGCTACATTATTAACATCAAGAGCCATATATCATAACCAGCAATTTGGCCGTGGTATTGATGTACAGTCTGAAGTTTTTCAGAAAACTTCAAATAATATGCGGTATCACCTTCAGTATAAAGCAGGAAGCACACCTTCAAACGCGATACAGCAAAGCCGGTACCTGCTTCTTTCCAATCTTAGCAAACAATCATACATCGAAGGAATCAACGACGATTTCCTGTTTGCGGCTATTATAACATTACTGGGAGGGATACCGGTAATTTTTCTGCATACAAAAAAATTAAAATCCGCTAAAATAACAGCACATGAATAAGTACAAATTAAAATGGATATTACCATCAGTTATTTCGTTGTTTGTAATCAATTTACAGGTTGCCGGCCAGATTATCACAAGCAAGGCAGGAGCTCAGGCAGGCGATTCGCTGTCGTTGAAGGATATAATTGCGGTGGTTATATTAACCCATCCGGCAATTAAAAGTGCTGAAGAAGCCCTGAATAATGCCGATTCACGAATCAATCTGGCAAAGACCGGATATTATCCGCAGGTCGATATGAATGCAAACTACTCCAATCTGGGGCCTGTAACCAAATTGACTATACCCGATATGGGTACTTTTCAGCTTTTTCCTAATAATAACTATTCGGCTGTCATTAATTACAGACAGGTTATTTATGATTTCGGAAGGACAAAACAGAACGTTAAGATTGAGACGGAGAATAAAAACATTGGAGGGCAGACACTGGAACAAGTAAAACAGAAAATGGCTTTGGCAGCGATAAATAACTTCTATACTCTTTTGTTTTTACAGGCAGCTGTGAAAATAAAGGAAGAACAATTGAGCACCTTAAATGAGCACCTTGACCAGATAAAAAAAATGAAATCAACAGGATCTGCAACTGAATACCAGATCCTTTCAACAAAAGTCAGGGTTTCAGGTGTTGAAAGTCAGGAAGTTGATCTTTTGTCGGCACTTGCTGCCCAGCAGTCATTTCTTAATTCTCTTACTGGTAGGGACGAAAAGACTATTCCGGTTGTTAAGAATGAACTTGCAGTAATGGCGCCGTTACTGTCTTCAGATTCTCTGCTTTCCTATGCATACGATCGACGCGATGAGATGCTTTTAAACAAGGAAAAAACTTCATCCGCAGAGTTGCATTATGACCTTGTAAAAACAATGAACAAACCTATGATAAATTTTGTAGCAACCGGTGGTGCAAAAAACGGTTATGTACCTTACCTTGAAAGAATCAGGCCTAATTATATGTTTGGATTGGGCATATCAGTTCCGATTTTCGACGGAAATAAAACAAAGTATAATCTGGCCATCGCTGAGTCGGGCATTAATTCAATCTCTTACGAGTCTGAAAGTATAAAGCGCATATAACCAATGAGGTTAAAGAGGCTGAAGAGTACATGAATGCAGCGGCAAAAAAGATAAATCAGTATAATCTTCAGCTGGCGCAGGCTTTAGAAGCATATTCCCTTGCAACAATAAGTTTCAATGCGGGGACAATAACTAACCTTGACCTTCTTGATTCAAACACGGCTGTTTCAGAAAGCAGGTTGTTACTTTTAAAAGCCAGGATTGATTATACAGCAAGCATTTATAAACTTAAAGCGGCCCTTGGCGAAAGACTCTACTAACGAAGAACGAAGCAATTCAAGTTTGTAAAGAGCTTTATGAAAAAGAAAAAATCGATTTGGTACTTCTTTGTCCCGGCTTCACCCATAAAGATGTAAGCGAAATCTTCGAGGCTCTGGAAAATAAGGTCGCCGTTTGTGTTTCCCGGGGCGATGGTCCCAGCAGTAAAATTACTGCTCCAGTTTTGCAAAGGGAATTTTTTGGCAAATGATTAATTGAACTCATTTTTTTACTTTAATATTCTGCTATTCCCCTTTTTAAATATCAGGAACCATGAATACTGATAATATTCTCCTGATTCTTTATTCATTAATGTCATATCAGCTTTTAGAGGAAATGGGACAAGTACATCGTTCCCCTGCTTCCAGTTGGCAGGAGTCAGGACATTGTTACTAACTGTTGTCTGAAGAGCTATAATTGTTCTGAGAAGCTCATCCATGTTTCTGCCGACCTCCTGCGGGTAAAAGTACTCTGCTCTGATTTTGTTATCGGGATCAATAATAAATACTCCCCTCACATCTTTGTTGTTGTCCGATTCTAAATGGATCATCCCATATAGCTTTGCAATTACCAGGTCAGAATCATCAACAATTGGAAAACTAATCTTCTGTTGAGAGTATTCTTTATATTCAATACTTTCAAGAGTTGTCTTCCATTCTGTATGTGTATTAAGGGGATCCGTTGAAACTGCCAATAACTTAACTCCAAGCTTCCCGAATTCATTCTGAAGAGTGGCCAGCTCAATTAATTCTGTTGAGCAAACAGGAGTAAAATCCATCGGGTGACTAAGAATTACCTTCCAATCCCTGCCAAAATCAAAAGGGAAGTTGATGATACCTGCAGTTGAATTAGCGGTAAACGATGGGGCATTCTCGCCGATTAACGGAATGCGAAAATTTCTGAATCCAATTTTTCTTCTTGGCTTACCCGTGCTGCCTTTCCGTTTAAATAAATTTACAAATGAGAACATTTCTTATACGATTTTAAACTGTTTAATAATAGCATTCTGGGTCAAATCAAAAATATTCACCATATAATTAAACAATCTGGGAATAATTGTGTTCATCTGTTAAACCGCTTTAACATATGTGTCCCACAATTAACAACAGGAATTGCCATTGCTAAAAGTCAAAAGGGAGAAATTATTTCCTGTTTTCGACCCAGAATACTCTTTCAGAGCAGGGCCTTCCAGAAATAACTTAGAATTTCATTTTCGCTCTTCAGAGAAAATGCCTTAAACCCTTTTTCATTTAACATATCAATAATTGGTGCAGGAGTAAAAGGAGTTTTTAATTCAAGCAGTTCTCCAGGCTTAAGCTTATGGGCAATTGAAAGAATCTCTGCCATTGGGCTCCCTCCGGTGTTAATTATTGGAGATGCATCAAAACTCCTTGTAACCTTTGAAGCATCGAACCAGTCAGGGGGCGTATTTAAGACATATTGATCATTCTCTTTTTCGCCGGCTAATTGATCCTGACCAACTTCTTTCCTTAACCGGTTTACCAGTTCTTCCACTTTCAATCCGCCAACAATTGCTGCCTGTTGAAGTGTGGCGACACGGGCAACAGTCTTTCTCACTATGGGGTTCTTTAGCTTTGCAAAAGAAGGAGATAATTCCAATAAGACATTTTCCAACTGAGGGAAAGCCTCCAGCAACTCTCCTAATTTTGTTTTTGGTGATATTATCAATTTTGGAATACTCATCAGTCCGTTTTTTTCATATAAGATAATAACCGTTGTTCTCCTTCAAGTTTGCGTAAATGGGTTAAGTCCTGTGTGAATTCGATTGTTCCGAGATATTCACCTCCTTTGCCACGTAAGGCAATGTATTCGATATAGATAAAACGGCCTTGCATGGTAATCCAGAAAGAAGCACTGTTTTCTTTGCCGCTCTTGAAATCATTTAAAATCTGCTCAACTACATGTACGCTTGAAGGCGGATGACACATGCGAACATCACGACCAAGAATTGCCCGGTTACGGGTAAAAATACGGTCGGGTCCCAGGCTGAAAAATTTGACTTTGTCATCTTTATCTACAAAGGTTATATCAATTGGAAGGGTTTTAAACAACGCTTCAATTTCATCTATGCCAAAGCCCCCGGTAGTGAGTTGAATAGAGTTCTTGCTATTGAAAATTACTTCACCAGCAATAACTCCTTCAGGTTTCCATTCGTCCTGAGGATCGTAAAGACAATATCCAAATTCCATAGTCTGCTGATAAACTGCATACCAGTCTTCATCGGTAAGTTTATCCATGCTCATGGGCAGAAGTATTTCCTCTTCCTTCATTATCATGTCGGGTATAGCACTGACTACCGGATACAATATCATCTCTGCAATAGTACCGGCTTCTTCAACACTTATATCCCCCGATGCCGATACCACTTCAATAGCTGCTTTCAGTTTCTCACGGATTTCATCGTGTTTCCCCCACATTACTTTCGGGGGTCCCGTAATTTCATACTTTTCGAGGAACGGGAATAAAAGATATTCCTTACGCCTGTAATGCTTATCCACATCCATAAGCTCATTAAAGCGGGCATGTAATTTCATGAATAAATCTTTAACCTGATCTTCCTTTAAGGACGGAATCTGTCCTAACAACTGGTCAACGGCATTTATTACTTTCTCGAGTTCCCTGTTTTCCTTCATAAAAGTATCAACCGGGTGTCCCGGAGGAACAGGCTTTGCACCGCTCTGGTCGATATGCCCGTCGAGAACCATTGTGTGTATATCACAAAATTTCAGCACTTCTTCTTCAGGTAATCCTTCTGATATCAACTCCTGCTCTACTTCAACCACTTCATCATATGGAACATTCTTCAGCAGTTCAATTAACCTCTTCCTTACCAGGCCGGGCGCTTCACCCTGATGAAGTTCCAGTATCATATGCTTAAGAAGCACTTTCCGTTTCTGTGAATTATTTATTAACCCGCTCATAAAATTTTTATTAAGTTCAAATTATTTTTAACACTTTCGAAAATATTATAATGATGAAATTAAGATATTTAAATTCTGGCTACCGCAAGAAAAACCGCATATAAAGATATTGTCAGGAAAAGGTAAAGATTATGGGCTGTTTCGGGCTTCAGTTTGAAGTAGCGGTACTTAATGGAATTGGTATGGCAGGAAGCAAGGCAGTCTCCGCAAAGAGTACAGGTGAAATCTGGTTTCTTATTCTTAATGTCCTGAATATTTAAAGCATCATATTTACAATAACTTGTACATTTCATACACAATGTACAGCTATTATCAATAAATAACCGGAATGGATTAACCGGCTTCAGGATGTTTACGATAGTTCCGATAGGACAATACAAAATACAATGTACCATTTTCCCGTTTTTCCTGGAAAACAGCATCATAATTGCTATTCCGGTCAGACCAAAACTTACTGCTATGATAGTAGAAAGAAGTATTGGAATTTTCATCCAGCGCAGCAACAAAGTTCCCGTTATAACCAGGAGTATAAGTGAAGTTTTTATTGACTTTTTATTCTCAAAAACCCTTTTCTGAGTCTTTCCTTTTGCGGCTATTGAATCAATTGCTCCGAAATAGCAAAGCTGACTGCACCAGGCAGGCCCTGTCAGGACTATCGTACTCAAAAACAATATAGTCATTACCGATAATTGCCCCCTGTATAAGGGGCCGGCCAGGATCATCACCGGAACAGGAAGATGAAGTTTACCTGTCATAAGGAACTTTTCAGCACCCGATAAACCAATGATTAACTGGATAAAAAATACAAAAGAAAAGAGAGTCCAGGTTATCCTTCTCCACTTAGGTATGTTCAAAGGGTTTTGCATTTTGACTGTAACAAATCCCGCAAAAAAAGCAATGATAACTATTTCGAACCACCCGCCGCCTTTAATAAACCTTTCAAGTAAAATCATCGGATGGCTGCTTAACCTGATCTGTACGACCGATAATATGGAAAGGGTGAAAATAAATACGGCTAAGGGAAGTGTGTACTTCTTTAAATTATTAATTCCCATGATTCAATACATTACATTAGTATTTTCAATTTCAATGTATATTGTTTAGCCAGCGACAGAATCGTTTCGGTCGAAACCAGATTATTAATTGACTCTCTGATTGGTGCATATCGCTCATGTAATGGACATGGGTTGTTTGCATCACATTTTTTAAGACCAAAACCGCAGTCTGTTAGTATTTTAGTCCCCTCTGTTGAGTTAAGTACTTTCTTTATAGATATATCTTCATTATCTTTTTCAAAAAAGAAACCTCCTCCTTTTCCCTTTACAGATTGAACAAATCCCTGTTTAACCATTCGTTGCAAAATTTTAGCAGTAAAATATGGCGGTGCATTAATTTCTCTGGCTATTTCAGCAATCCCGGGCCTCCGGCCATTTAGATTTTGCAGTTGAATATAAACCAGTCCTCTGAGAGCGTATTCGGTTTCTTTATTGAACATAGGATGAAATTATACCAATGCAAAAATACAAAATAATTATTAAACTACAAAAAGACCTATTTGTCTCTTATTA
>JBBSAP010000101.1:0-11019 GCA_038252165.1 Bacteroidales bacterium
TCCTGCAGCACATATACTGTTCATCTCAAAATCAACCAGCCGTGCGTGTCCGTTCGATGGATCCTTTTCAAGAAGGATAAGCTTTGAATCTTCTCCTCCTATCTCAATAACTGTCTGAGCATCAGGATATAGCCTCCCTGAGGATGTAGCCTGTGCAATAATTTCATTTACAAATATTCCGCCTATTAGTTCTGTGGCCAGCTTGCCACCTGTACCTGTAACAGCTATTCCTGCAATAGTTTCTGAAGGATGATTTCCTAAAATGGTTGTCAGCCTCTCCTTAAGAACATTAAAGGGTTTACCGTGGACGTAATCATAATAATCCTCAAGTACATTAAAATTATCATCGAGGAGTACCGTATTAAGTGAAACTGAACCAATATCCAAACCAAGGTAAAACTTCTGATTAGCTGAATTTACTGTTATATAACTCTTAGCCATCCTTTGTATTTTAGTTTAAGAATCCTCTAATTCTACCATCGGGCCGCTAAAATATGTAAATTTTTTTTAGGAACCAATTTTTGATTTTAGTATGTGATATATATCATATCAAATCCAATTCTCATTTAAAACTTCACCTGACAAGCTAATTATCATCTGTTTTACAGGCACCTTCCTTGAAGCCTTTGATAATGCGTTTCTGACCATTTGAATCAATCCCCCGCAACATGGAACTTCCATCATCATTACAGTAATTGTATTGATTTTTGCAACATCGATCATGGCAATCAGCTTCTCAATATATATTTCTGACCCATGGTCCAGTTTCGGACATGCTATGGCAAGAGATTTGCCCTTTAAATATTTACTGTGGAAATTTCCCATTGAGAAAGCAACACAATCTGCTGCAAGAAGCAGATCAGATCCTTGCAGATATGACGCATTGGGATTAAGAAGATGCATCTGAACAGGCCATTGCCTTAGCTCTGATGGCTGGTCATTTGAGACAGCCTGGTTGTCATCATTGTTTCTACTGATCACGACAGCCTTTGATCCGGGACATCCTCCATCGGTATGTCCCTGATGAAGTCCATGATTATGAACTTCATGCAGGACTTCTTCAAGATCGAATCCAAGTTCATCCTTATTCTCTTTCAGGTAATTGACCCCATCCCCGAGGAATCCGGTTTCATCATGATCCTTGAGGTGCTTCAGATGAGCGATAATTGTATTTTTACCTTTGCTTACCATCTGTTCCATAACTTTTACCTCATTGTAAGGTTCAGCTTCCCTTGTTTCGATAGTTATAGCTCCCTCAGGGCAATATCCTATACAGGCTCCAAGCCCGTCGCACATCAGTTCACTTACAAGCCTTACCTTTCCATCAATAACCTGCAATGCTCCCTCATGACAGTTCGGAACACATTGTCCGCAACCATTGCACAAATCCTCGTCTATTTTCAGAATATCTCTTTTCATCTTTATTTTTTAAATTGTGGGACAAAATTGCAAAAGGATGGATTAATAAATTGTAACATTTGTTACAATTTGTAATTTTGATTACAAGAAAGTCAAAACGTTTGGTTTTGCAAATATTGAAAAAAAATTCATCTCTTCACTCCTCAGGTTCAGAATGACATGGATCTGCGGTTCATCGGAGATGAAGGGAATGGAAACAGGGCCTCAATTTAAATCATCAGATCATGGACTATTCAATCCTTTTAAATGCACCTCTTTTCTCAGGAATGATACTTGCAGAGATAAGGCTGGTCATTTCTGTAACACCTTACCGGATCCGGAATTATAAACCCGGAACGATTATATCACAGAGTGGCGAACCGGTCAGTGCCTTTATGATGGTTATCGATGGAATTGTAAAAGGAGAAATGGTCGACTTCTCAGGAAGGGTAATCAAGATAGAAGATATCTCTGCTTCCGGAGCTCTCGCTTCAGCATTTATTTTCGGAAGCAGGAACAAGTTCCCTGTCAACGTTGTGGCGATGACAGATACAAGTCTGCTGATAATTGAAAAGGCTGATTTTATCAGGTTCCTTAAAAGCAATGACAAGTTGCTTACAAATTTCCTTGATATGATTTCAAACAGGTCTCAATTCCTGACTGAAAAGATCAAGTTTCTGAATTTTAAGACAATAAGGGGCAAGTTTGCCCAGTATATTCTTCAAGTTGCAGGACCGGACAAGTCAGAGATCAAACTCGCAATGACGCAGAATGAACTGTCTGAATACTTTGGAGTAGCCCGTCCTTCAATTGCCAGGGTTATTGGTGAAATGGAAGATGAAGGAATAATAATTACCAGGGGTAAAACCCTTAAGATACTTGATAAGAAGAGATTATCTGAGCTTACAATTGAATAGCAACCTCAGGTGTTGAAAAAAGACCAATTAATTCTATTCCGGTAACGTTATTGTAAAGCATGTTCCTTCTCCCTCGTTGCTTTCAACAGCTATAGTGCCATTGTTGATGCTGACAAGCTCGGAACAAAGCTTTAGACCGAACCCTGTACCTCTTTCATTTTCGGTACCGGGAGTACTTTCAATTTCTGTGGCAGAAAAGAGATCTTTCAGCTTGTCGGGAGGGATCCCGACCCCGTTATCGCAGAACTTTAACGAAATGCCTTCCCCTGATATGGATTTATCCTTAAGAAGGATACTGACCCTTCCTCCTCTTTGAGTATACTTTATGGCATTCGACATCAGGTTCCTGATAATAATATCCATAAGGTCCTTATCAAAATAGGCTTTTGAATTCCCTATCTGGGTAAAATTAACAATTATCTCTTTCTTGTCGGCTGTATCTTTAAAGATGCTCATGTTGGTAAGAATTATGTCGGCAAAATCATGCTTCCCCGGAGAATATTTTATTTTGTCTTCCTGCCCTCTTCCCCAGACCAGCATATTTTCGAGAAGGTTTATAACCTGCTGTGAATACTGGATGCTGGCCTCGGCAAATGAATCATACTTGTCCCTGAATTCATTCTCTTTCAGCATGTTAAGCATGTAAAGGATGTTTACGACCGGGCTTCTGAGGTCGTGTGCAATTACAGAGAATATTTTGTTCTTCAGCTGTATCGTCTCTGAAAGCTTTTTATTCTGAAATGCAATCCTGATATTTTGATTTTCAATCTCTTCTCTTCTTGAATTTATCTCCTGGGTTCTTTCATTCACTATGATTTCAAGATTTTTGTTCATATACTCAAGGTCTTTCTGAAGCTTCTCCTTTTCCGAAAAAGCTCTGTACCATTTATGGAGCAGCAGCACAGCCTGGATAAACACGAACAGAATGATGGTATATGTAAGGATATATCCTGAAAAAAAAGCTGACCTGCCAAGCGAAATTCTGACATCATTAATTGCGGCAAAGGTTAAAATGGCGATAGTCAGGAAATATATATAGTCTACATAATTCTTCCTGATTATTCCCCTTATGCTTCTGGTAAGACTATATACTATAAGAATTAAAATCAGAGGATAAATTATGAAGGTCATATAGCTGAAGATCCGCACTGGCATAAAAAGGGTAAGTATTGAAGCTGCCGGGAAGATCAGGGTTATGATCCATGCTATTTTCCGAAAAAGTTTTGTAGGGTATAGTATCGCTGCAAACCAATACCAGCCTGTCAGAACGATGTAAAGGCCAATGTATTCCCACCTTACTATCCACACCCAGGTCATTTCCATGATATTATGGATCAAGAAATTAGAAGTGAAAAGTGGCCTTAAGGCAAGTCCGGTGGTGGCAAGGCTGAAGAATCCCATGAGGCTGTCTCTGGTATAAAATATAAAGAAGAAGAAAAAGAGAAATGAAAATCCAATCAGGAAACTGATGGTTGCCCAATCCATCGCCCAGCCTGCAGCGTACTTTTTCTGAACTTCAGAGAATGTACCAGTGCTCATCGGAAGCCAGAAACCGCCCCGGCGATGATGAAAATTTGAAACATTTATGATTATTTTCACAGAATCTGACACAGGATTATACCTTAAGAACACTCTTTCATATCCCGGCTTGGTTTCTGCTTCTGTTATTCCGGGAGTCCCGTTTCCACTCATAAGTTTCCCGTCAAAATATATCTGGTAGGAAGAATCGAAAACAGGCAAAATGAAACCAAGCGAATTCCTGTAATCCTTAGGTAACATCATAATAAGCCTGTAGGTGGCAAATCCCATGCTTGTGGTTTCTACAGATTCAGCCGGATAGCTGGTCCAGTATGATGGAACAATACCAAAGAAATCGGGTTTAATATCATTCCTGAGAAAATCATCAGGCTTAAGAAGTTTCTTCCAGTAAAACTCCCATTCCCCGTTTAGCTTGACCGTAAAATTATCATTGGCTGTCTGCCTGAGATCTATTACTCCTCTTACGGCATAAGGTTCAGATCCGCAGGCAAGGATGTCTGAAGTATAAATAAGAATGAAAAGAAATAAAAACCTGAAGGCTGTTTTCATTTCAGTCCCCGGTTTTCAAGCAGGGCTTCAATGCCTGGCTCCTTTCCCCTGAATGCGATATACATATCAAGCGGATCTCTTGTGCCGCCTTTTGAAAGGATCTCTTTTTCAAACCGGGCGGCAACTTCGGAATTGAAAATATCCCCGGTCTCCCTGAATGCCTGGAATGCGTCGGAATCAAGAACTTCACACCATATATAACTATAGTACCCTGCTGAATACCCTCCTCCCCAGATATGGTTGAAATATGTCGATCTGTAACGGGGTTTTATTTCATTTATTAGTCCGTATTTTGCCATGGCTTTGTTCTCGAAGTCTCTGATATCCGGATCAACTGGTTCTGTTAAAGCATGATATTCCATATCCAGAAGTGAGGCGGCAAGATATTCCACTGTAGTGAATCCCATATTGAATTTGCTTGCCTTGTCGAGCTTATCAACAATTTCCTGCGGAATTACCTCACCCGTCTGATAATGTTTTGCATAGACCTTAAGTACTTCTGGTTCAAGAACCCAGTGTTCCATTATCTGAGATGGCAATTCCACAAAATCTCTTGGTATCGAACTCCCGGGGTAGGTTATATTTGAAAGCAGGTTATTCAGGGCATGCCCGAATTCGTGAAACAGTGTTTCTGCTTCCGGAGCGGTGAGCAAAGATGGTTTATCGACTGAGGGCATGGTTGAATTTGTAACCATTGTTACAACCGGGTAAATCATCTTACCTTTAATATCGCGCCTCTGACTCCTGAAGGTACCACACCATGCACCACCACGCTTAGAAGGCCTTGGATAATTGTCGATCATAAGAATCCCAACATGTTGTCCATTACGTGTTACTTCAAATGTATTGACGTCGGGATGATACTTTGGTATGTCGTTCCTTTTAGTAAAAGTAAGTCCATAAAGCCTGTTGGCAACATAGAACATCCCTTCCATAACGTTGTCGATCCTGAAGTAAGGTCGTGTGATCTCATCATCAAGATCATATTTCGCCTTTTTGATTTTTTCGGAGTAATACCACCAGTCCCAGGGTTCAAGTTTGAACCTGCCTCCCTCCTGGTTTATTAGTTCCTGCTGAGCAGCAGCTTCAGCCTTTGCTACCGGTAATGCTGCTGCCCATACTTGTCCGAGGAATCCAAATACTTTTTCGGGTGTCTTGGCCATATTCCTTTCAAGAGCGTAGTTGGCAAAACTCTCATAACCAAGGATTTTTGATCTTTCAACCCTCAGTCGGGCTATTTTAGCAATAATTGACTTGTTGTCATATTCATTGTCATTGTCGCCTTTCATGAAATATCCTGTATAGAGTTTTTCTCTGAGGTCGCGGTGATCTGAATATTGGAGAAAAGGAGTCATACTTGGAACCTGGAGAGTAAACACCCATTTCCCTTCCATATTCAGAGATTTTGCCATCGAAGCTGCCTGTTCAATAACTCCTTCAGGTAAACCTGAAAGATCTTCCTTCTTATCAAGAATAAGCTTAAATCCATTGGTTTCTGCAAGCAGGTTTTGCCCGAACCGGACCTGGAGCATCGAAAGCTCCTCATTTATTTTACGAAGTTTTTCCTTGTTTTCAGGGGTGAGTGCTGCACCGCTTCTTACAAAGTCCTTGTAAGTATCCTCAAGCAGCTTTTTCTCCTCATCGGTCAGCTTTAATTTTTCGCTGTTATCATAAACTGATTTTACCCTTTGGAAAAGAGTATCATTCAGGTTAATGTCGTCCCTGTGCCTTGATGCGATCAGCGCTATCTCTCTATTAATGGCCTGGAGAGAATCGTTGGTATTTGCCGAATTAAGCGCACCAAACACCCTTCCTATTTTATTGAGGAGCTCACCGCTGTAAGTCAGCATTTTAATAGTGTTATTAAAATCGGGTTCTTCCGGATTGTTTTTTATTGCACTTATTTCAGCTTTTTGTTCTTCAAATGCCTTCAGATATGCTGGTTTAAAGTGTGACGCTTTTATCAGATCAAATGGAGGCACGCCGAACGGAGTATCAAAATCATTTAGCAGCGGATTATCATTTTTTTCGTTTTGCATACACGATGTAAATATCACAGAAGAAATAATTATCAGTAAGGCAAATTTTTTCATTTTTTGGATGAGGTTAATTAATATCCCTGATCAGTCTGATACAAAGATTATAAATTCCGGATATATTCAATAGCTATACCGGAATTTTCTTTTGTTTTGGGACTTAACCCTGCTAAGATGGGAGACACTAAAAAAAAAAGGAAAGATAGTTGGGAATTACCTTTCCTTCATTAACCTAAACCTGATCGTAGAATTTGGCCGAATGGCCTTTATTAGAACGTTTTCAATATATAGACGCCTGAGAATTTGTTTTGTTGCAGGTATTTTTGTTAATCTTTTGTTAAAATTTTAGCAAATTTTTATTAAAAAGTTAAAGTTGTGAAGCTTTTTTCTGTAACTTTCGGCCTGTTAATAAATTATGATTTTAAAGCTCAGATATAGTTTCATGATGCAGCGTCTCGGGAGGAGACTCTACCACTGCCTTATGTTCTATAATATTTAAAGCATAATCAGGGCTTTGCCCTTTATCCGGTATCCCTGCAATCTAAAGGGGTGTTTATAAATCTCAGAAAATAATCAGTTCTCATTGTAAATGCAAGGTTTAATTTTCAGCGTTAAGCAATACTCGATACACGATGGTCCAGGGATCAGAGTCACGTTCTTTATGAAGGGATGCCCGCTTTCGTGCTGGTGGTGTCACAATCCCGAAGGGATATCGCCCGGCATTGAGACTACAGTAAATTCAAGAAGAGTGGGAGAGAAGGAGTTCAGGGAAAAAGAAGCTGTCGGCAAATATTATTCAGTTGATGACATTCTTGGAATTCTTGAAAAGGACAGAATATTCCTTCAACAGTCGCATGGCGGCGTAACTTTTTCGGGTGGCGAACCAATGATGCAGTCTGAATTCCTATTAGAAGCTTTAAAAGCTTGTAAGTTAAATGGATATCATACAGCAGTTGATACTTCAGGGTATGGATCGCCTGAAAAATATCAGGCAGTTATCCCCTTTACAGATCTTTTCCTTTTTGATATTAAACACCTGGATGCTTCAAGGCATCTTGAATACACCGGGGTATTAAATACAGGTATTCTTGAGAACCTGAAAATGATACTTAAGGCCGGAAAAGACGTAATGGTAAGGATCCCTGTGATCCCGGGCAGAAATGATGATCCGGAAAACCTGACCGATACAAGGGAATTGCTCCGTAGTTTGAAATGTCAGAATCTCAGGAAAATAAACCTCCTTCCTTTCCATAAAATAGGTAGATCGAAGTACAAAAAATTCAATCTTCCTTACAGGATGAACGACACGGAACAGCCATCACCCGGAAGGATGAAGGAGCTGAAGGAATTTTTTGGAGAGACGGGGATAAAAGTTAAGATTGGGGGATAGGGTTAAGACATTGGGATTAAAGAAATTAAATATTGATATAATTATAGTTTGAAATGATAATATCTGAAAGAGTCAAAAATTTGCGGGAACAGAGCCTGAGTGCCGTTGAAAGGATCACGGCTGAACGTGCTGTACTGATTACCCGTTTTTATAAGAGCGATGATGCCCGCGAAATATCAGCTCCTGTCAGGAGGGCAAAAGCATTTGAGTACATCCTGAAGAACAAAAAGATATGCATTAACGACGGGGAGCTGATAGTTGGTGAAAGGGGCCCTGCACCGAAAGCGGTTCCTACCTATCCGGAAATAAGCCTTCATTCGCTTAAGGATCTTGAAATACTTAATTCAAGGGAAAAAGTATTTTTTAAGGTTGATGATGAAGTCAGGGATATCTATGAAAAGGAGATAATCCCTTACTGGAAGGGCAAAAGCAACCGTGACAGGATAATGACCCGGATGACTCCTGAATGGCTGAACTCTTACAATGCTGGTATTTTTACTGAATTCCAGGAACAACGTGCCCCGGGTCATACAGTTCTTGGCTATAAGATGTTCAAAACAGGTTTTCTTCAGTTAAAGGAGGAAATAAAGGAAAGCATATCCGGTCTTGATTATTTAAATGACAATGAAGCTTTCGAAAAGGCTGAGGAGCTGAAGGCAATGGATATTTCTTGCGATGCAATAATAATGTATGCCGGAAGGCATGCAGAAGAGCTTCAGAATCTGGCAGCTGCCGAAAAAGACAAAGGAAGAAAAGCAGAGCTCTTAAAAATGGCTGCAGTTTGCCGGAAAGTTCCTGCCAATGCTCCTGAAACTATTCATGAAATGCTTCAGCATTACTGGTTTGTACATCTTGGGGTCATAACAGAGCTAAATCCATGGGATTCATTCAACCCCGGGAGGCTCGATCAGCATCTATATCCTGTTTACAAAAAAGAGAAAGAAGCGGGATCACTTCCGGATGAGGAACTCTTTGATCTTCTGGGATGCTTCTGGATCAAGTTCAATAATCACCCTTCACCGCCAAAAATGGGTGTTACAGCAAATGAAAGCAATACCTATACAGATTTTTGCCTTATCAATCTTGGTGGTGTTAAACCTGACGGGACAGATGCGGTGAATGAGATGTCATACATTCTTCTGGACGTAATTAAAGATATGAGGATACTGCAGCCCAGTTCGATGGTTCAGATTAGCAAAAAGAGTCCTGACAGGCTCATTTACAAAGCCCTTGATATCATCAGGACGGGTTTCGGACAGCCCTCATGCTTCAATACCGAAGCGATCATTCAGGAATTGCTCCGGCAGGGCAAAAGCATTGTTGATGCACACAACGGAGGTGCTTCAGGATGTGTGGAAACAGGTGCGTTCGGTACAGAAGCTTACTGGCTTACAGGATATTTCAACCTTGCAAAAATCCTTGAGCTTACTCTGAATAACGGTTATGATAAGCGTACTGGTTTGCAGATTGGCCTTCAGACAGGTTATTCCGCCGATTACAAATCATTTGATGATCTGATTGAAGCATTCAGGGTTCAGGTCAGATATTTTGCTGATATCAAGATAAGGGGCAACAACGTTATCGAAAAAACCTTTTCGAAGTTTCTCCCTGTTCCGTTCCTCTCTCTTCTTATTGAAGATTGCATAATGAACGGCAAAGATTACAATGGAGGAGGAGCAAGATATAATACGACCTATATTCAGGGTGTCGGATTGGGAAGCATTACGGATATCCTGACATCGGTCAGGTATAATATTTATGATAAAAAAAGAGTTACCTGGTCTGAGCTGAACCAAGCGATTGAAGCCGATTTTAGGGGATTTGAAAAGTTAAGATACGATCTTATCTATAATACACCTAAATACGGCAACGATGATGATTATGCTGATCAGCAAGCTGTTGCTGTTTTTGAAATTTATTATGATGCTGTAAACGGCAAACCCTCCTCAAGGGGAGGTGTTCACAGGATCAACATGCTGCCAACGACTTCGCATGTTTATTTCGGAAGCGTTACGGGGGCAACAGCCGACGGCAGGAGAGCTTTCACACCTCTGTCGGAGGGAATATCACCAAGCCAGGGGGTTGACAGCCATGGACCCACATCAGTAATTAAATCTGCATCGAAGATCGATCATCTGAGGACCGGAGGAACGCTGCTGAATCAGAAATTCTCACCCCAGTTCTTTGAGGATGAAGATAGTTACAGCTGTCTGACCGCTCTTATCCGGAGTTATTTCAGCCTCGACGGGCATCATATCCAGTTCAATGTCGTAAATGCCGATATCCTGAGGGATGCACAGAAACATCCCGAATTACACAGGGATCTCATAGTAAGGGTTGCGGGATACAGTGATTATTTCAACGATCTCGGGGAAGACCTGCAAAATGAGATAATACTGAGAACGGAGCATGAAAATGTTTAGTTATTAGTGATTGGTTATTTGTTATTAGTTATTAGTTATTAGTTATTAGTTATTAGTTATTCGTTATTAGTTATTAGTTATTAGTTATTTGTTATTCGTCAGGAAATTGTATGGTTGGACAGACCTGATTTATATAACAAAAGATTAGAGAAGCTGATTTCTGGATTTAATGGAGCTGATAAAGCTGTTTAGCTTTAAATGTTCCTTTTGAATAAGCTCAGTAATTTCCTTTAGCATTTCAGGTTTCCCAAGGGATCTTTGTTCTAACAGTGTAGTCCAGTGTTTTAGCTCAAGCAATGATCCCCGTGAATTATAGTAGAATTTGACAGAATCCCGGAAATGGTACCTTCCGGATCCTTCAGCTATATTGGCGCCAACAGAATCAGCTGCTTCAAGAAACTGACTTTCCTGAGTAAATCTAAACTCCTTTGGAAGTTCATTATAAATTTCCCACGCCAGACTGCTTATTTGCAAAGCTATCTGATAAACTTCAAGTTCTTCGAGTATCATTGTCAGCGAGACAAAATCTACTCAAATATAAACCTTTTCTTTATTTGGTATACAATTAAAGGTAAAAACTATATACCCAAAAAAGTAGCCCGTAATTTATGATCGAAGAAGAAAACCGGAGACAGAAGATTGAAGAATACTAACTAATCACCAATCACCAATCAACTTACCAATAACCAATAACCAATAACCAATAACCAATAACCAATAACCAATAACCAATAACCAATAACCAATAACCAATAACCAATAACCAA
>JBBSAP010000102.1:0-10889 GCA_038252165.1 Bacteroidales bacterium
ATGGCTCCCAGCAGACATTTCCAAAACTTCTTCAGAAAGCAGGATATTCAACTGCAATGATAGGCAAATGGCATCTTGGATCTGACCCGACAGGATTCGATCACTGGGAGATACTACAAGGTCAGGGCAATTATTATAACCCGGAGTTTATAAATAAGGATGGCCGTCATATTGAGAAAGGATATGTCACCGAAATAATAACAGATAAATGCATTGGCTGGCTAAAAGAAGTACAAAACTCCGGAAAGCCTTTCATGCTTATGATGCACCACAAAGCACCTCACCGCGAATGGCAGCCAGGGCCAAACGAGCTTTCCCTGTACAAGGATGTCACATTCCCAGAACCGGCAACCCTGTTTGATGACTATTCAAACAGGGGGACTGCTGAAAAAACCCAGGATATGACAATCTCCAAAACAATGAGAATTGAAGAGGATCTCAAGCTGTATAAGGACCGGTCAAAAATGAAGGGCATCGGACTGACCCGCATGGATTCCCTGCAAATGGCTGACTGGAACGAAGTTTATGATCCAATAATAAAAGAGTTTTACAAGGCTGATCTGAGTGGCAATGAACTCATCAGTTTTAAATATCAACGTTATCTGCAGGATTACCTTGCCTGTATAGCTGCTGTTGACAAGAGTGTTGGGGAAGTACTCGATTTCCTTAAGGAAAACGGACTGGACAAAAATACGGTTGTAATCTATGCATCGGACCAGGGATTCTATCTGGGCGAGCATGGATGGTTTGACAAACGCTGGATGTTCGAGGAATCGTATCGCACACCTCTTCTTATTCAATGGCCGGGTATTATCAAACCGGGCAGTGTAAATAATGATATGGTGTCGAATATCGATCTGCCTGAGACATTCCTCGAAATGGCCGGAGTTAATGTACCGTCAGATATGCAGGGCAGGAGCATGGTTCCTGTACTGAAAGGCAAAACTCCCACAAACTGGAGAAAGGAACACTACTATCATTATTATGAATATCCGGGTTCTCACATGGTTAAGCGCCATTACGGGATTAGCACGGAACGATATAAATTAATGCATTATTATTATGACATCGATGAATGGGAGTTATATGACCGGCAGGCGGACCCCATGGAAATGAAGAATGTCTATAATGATCCGGCATATGCTTCAATTAAAAAGAATCTTCATAAAAGGCTTCTGAAACTAATGAAGGAATATGGTGACAGTGAGGAACTGGCAAAATCATTTCTTCCGAATTAATAAGATATGAATCTGGCTCCTCAAGACCGTTACGCCTTGATGCCTTGACGCCGTTACACCGCTTTGAACAGGCATAGAGCTGACCCCGGCAGGTACACCCACCTTATAACCAAATTCGACCGGAACTGGCCGAAATTAATATCAGCTGAGCGAGCTGAACAACAGATCCATCCATGGCGTTTTTTTCATCCGGGCGGATGAAATCTTATTGGGGTCAACCCGTTCAGACATGAAAGTCCTCCGCTTAATATCATTAAGCTCTTTTGAACAGAATAGGCAGCTGTCCGCTCTTCTGAAATAATTTCTCCCTTCCTTAACTGCATCCCGAGGTGATTGAAAAGCTCCGAGAGGGATCCGTCTTCCGGGTTCAGGCAAAAATGGGCAGTCGTGCCTGTGAATAGTATGATCACCGTTGATACGCGGACTTGTGCTAATAAAATAACGTTCAGTCATCTTCTGAATTAAAATTAGTTTTCAGTAAAAATTTTAAAAAATCACGTTCATCCCGGATTAAACAAAGCTATAAAGAACTTTCACGATGTACTGTTTTATAGTAATAATTCCTGTATTGTTACCTGCCGGTTCACTTTTTAAGTTTTAAGAATTGACCTGCCTGCTATTCTTAAGTTACTACTCTTCCGAAAAGAGTTTCATTTCAACTTCTGTAATCATCTATTCGATAATGCTTTAAACTTTCAATAAGAATTTTTAACAGTAATATATCTGCTTTATAGGTAACAATCTGGCCTTTATTAAAATAAAACTCCAGAACTTAAACTAAAAACTTTCAAACATGAAAAAAGTAGACGCAACAACAACGAAAAGAGATTTTGATGAGCTGATCTCAAAATTCTCAAAAAATGAAATACTCGATCTGCATGCAATGAACCTGGTAAGGGGCGGCGACGGAGAAGGTAACGGAAGTGAACCAATCATTGTGAAACCACCAAGAGGTATTTAATAGACAAAACCTCACATCTTCTCCTTATAAAAGAGCATCTTCTGAAAAAGGAATGCTCTTTTTTTATTTAGAAATCTCTTTTTTGACTATTTTGCTGAAAATATCTGGGGAATAAGGAATAAAATACATTGATCAGGTTGAAATTGTTGTTTTGTTTGATTTTCATGACAATATCTTCATCTTTTATGTACGTTTCCAGCGCACAGATTGAAGATAAAGAGAGCCTTTTTCAACGATTTCAGGATTCCTACAATGCGGGCGATTTGGTCAGTGCCGAAAAGAATTTATTGTTAATTTTGAATTCAAAATACTCATTATCTGAGGAGTATAAAGCATATATATATAATAGTCTGGGAGTAACAAATTCTTTACTTGGGAAATATAAAAATGCTCTGGAATATTACAGCAAAGCAGAAGCCATAATGAATGGCACTCAAAGCTCCTCCTTTTTACTCGGCAGTGTTTATATAAACAAGGCCATTATTTATGGGTACCAGAAATCTTATCCATTGGCCCTGGAATACTTTGAAAAAGGACTGCGTATATATAAGGCTTTACCTGCAGATGGAAATGCTTTCTTTTCCGGCCTGGCATCGGCTTATTTGAATTATGGAATTATATTGCTTGAAGTTAAAGATTATAGGTCGGCATTGATCAATTTTGAGAAAAGCGCGGAGATCAAGTTAAAATATAGTTTATCAGGTCTGGCACTTGTCTATCTTAATATTGCCAAGACATTTGCAAAAACAGGCGATTCTAAAAATGCTGAAAAATTCTACATTAAGAGCATTGACCGGTTTACTGATGAATTCAATGACAGTTATTTCAGGCTGGCTGAAGTGTACTTTGATTATGCCCTTTTTCTTGATTCGGAAGGAAGAGATATTGAAGCCCTTGAGGCGAACCGAAAAGCATTATCTATATGCCTGAAAAACTATGGAGAAAAAAACACCCTTGTCTCATTATCCTATAAGCACCTGGGTGATCATTATATAAACCAGGCTGATTACAAATCAGCATTGGAGTACTATCAAAGCTCCCTGATCGCTGTTGTAAGTGATTTCAACGATCAGGATATCTATTCAAATCCCTTAGTCGATTCTTCGCTTTTTGATATAAGGCTTCTCGATAATTTAAAAAGCAAAGCAAGTGCGCTTGATCTTTTTGCAAATGAGCAGGCTGACCAGGCTATGAAACTTACAACAATAAATAAAAGCCTCGAAACAATTGAACTTGCACTTCAGCTGATCGACCGGATCAGGAATAATTATCCTGATGAAGAGAGCCGGATTTATCTTTCTGAGAACGAGAAAGAAACTTATCTGTTTGCTGTTCATATTGCCAGCAAGTTATATAAATTGACCGGTGAAAATGCAGTGAAAGAAAAAATATACACAATTGCACAGAAAGCCAAATCTGCAGTGCTCCGGAATGAGATCACAGAAAACAATTTTCTGTATTCGGTCGCGATACACGACACTACAAGAGTAAAGCAGAACACCCTGACCAGCAATATTGCCGCCTATAACAATCTGATAAATCAGGAAGCCCAGAAAACCAATCCCGACAGTACCAGGATCTCTCGCTGGAAGGATGCTGTTTTTAATATGAACCGTGAAAATGAAAAAATAACAGTTCAGATAAACAGAGAATTCCCGCAGTACAATAATCTTATTCAGAAAATCGAACCTGTCCCCCTGGACGGAATACAAAAACACCTTCGCCGGGATGAAACTATTATTGATTACCTTCTGTCAAATCAGTACAGAGATGGAGTGAGGGAACTTTATACCCTTGTAATCACAAAAGATGGTTTTGAATTCATGGAGTCCGGTCTTGATTCACTTTTTTTAAAAAATGCCGGGATAATCCGAAATTCCTTTCAGCATCCTGAGGAGAATAACTTCTCTGAGTTTACCAGCGCTCTGGGCTATATGTATGGGGAGCTGCTGAAACCGGTCAGGGAGCTTATTGCCGGAAAAAAGCTCATTATAATTCCCGATGAAGAGATAGCCTGGCTGCCCTTTGATGCATTCCTTGAGAATGAGCCTGGACCGGATCAGGCAGGTTATGAAGGACTTCAATATCTTCTTTATGATTATTCGATATCCTACTGTTACTTTTCATCGCTGATTTTCAATAGCAGCATTCCGAAGCAGGAAGGGGAGGAGGTATTGTCTTTTGCTCCCAATTATGGTTTGCCCGGTGATAATGGTCCTGTTCCTGAATCGCTCCTTGGAGCAGTTAACGAATTAGAATCAGCTTACAGATGGTTCAGGGGAAAGAGCTTTACAGGAGAATCTGCAACCGAGACCAACTTCAGGCTGGCAATGCAGCAACCTGCAATATTTCACCTGGCAATGCACTCCGTATCGGATTCTGCGAATTCGAGATACTCTTACCTGTTGTTTTATACCCTAAACGATACCCTTGAAGATGGCAGGCTCTATAACTATGAGATAAGCCTTTCGAGGCTGAAATCGCCGATGGTTGTACTGAGCGCCTGTAACTCAGGGACGGGCACATTATACCATGGCGAGGGACTGATGAGTCTTGCCCGCGGATTTATTCTTGCCGGCGCTTCAGCGGTAATAATGACTTCCTGGGAAGTCAATGATGAAATTAGTGCGGACATTATTTCAAATTTTTACAATTCCCTGTCGAGAGGTAAACGTAAGGATGATGCTCTGCGTCATGCAAAACTTAAATACCTGGAGGGAGCCTCCCCCGCATATTGGCATCCGTATTACTGGGCAGCCTATGAAGTGATGGGGAGCTGTGCACCTGTAAGGGGCAGATTCCGTGCTTCCGGATTAATTATTTGTACCCTTTTATTAATAGCTGGTGTAGTTTCGATCCTCTATCTTAGGAGGCGCAGGATCTTTTCAGATCGGTTGCTGTAAAAACCCGGTGACCTGGCAAGAAGCTCAAAACATTCCAGAGCTTTAGCCATATTGCCTGATTTAATATAGGTAAGTCCGAGATACCAGGTTGCCTCTTTGGTAAACTCACTCTCCTCGTTTACTACTCCGTTAAGCAGATCAATGGCTTTTTTATAATTTCCAAGTTCAATCTCACTTATACCCAGGAAAAAACCGGCAGAAAAAGATCCTTTCCCGTTAAGCATTGCTTCAGAAAATCCGGCGGCTGCAGCCTGGTATTCACCTGATTTATAGCTGGCAATTGCGCTGGTAAAGCTTTCACTCTCAACGGCTTCTGTGCCACGGGTTATTGAAGAAACTGCCTTGAATGGTTCATAATATTTACTGAATACCTTTTGTGGATCATTGGATGGAAGAAGAGACTTTATCAGTAAAACGGCTGAGATGATAGCGGCGGCGGCCAATGAAGTATATCTCGTAATCAGAGATTTGCTCAATCCTTTACTCTTCCTTTCATCTGATTTTATTTCAGCTCTGATTTCCTCCTGGTTAAGCGAGCCTGTAATGAAATTCCGGATTTCCTCTGTTTTCGGATCTTTGTTGATGTTCCTCTGACCCTTTTCGTGCCACTCTTTAACCCACTCCGAGGTAATATTATTCAAGTTGCTCCGGGTAATCTCATCTTTTATATAATTGATCTCATTGCTTAGTTTATCCTCGTTTGTTTCTTCTGCAAAACAGTCGCGAATGAATTTTTCATTTCCCCGATTCCGGATGGTCTTTTTCTGATAATCCGTTACCATCACTTTAACATCCTCATTTATAACGGAGTAAGCAGGATCGCTTTTTACATCACCTATATCGGACAACCTTTTCATACAATCACTGATTTGCCCAAACAGGGCAGAATCCGCGGGAGACAGAAGCATCTCAAAGCCAGGATCATCCCAGGAGTTTCTCACCAGACTGCCCGCCAGTTTTTCTTCTTTATATCTGTTCTTCCCGTTCATTATTTTTGTGTTCCCTGTTTACTTTAAAATTTGTTCTTCCCTGAGCCCTGCGCCCTGAGCCCTAAGACACAGCCCTCTTCGCCTCAATTTCCGGGTTAACAATCCTCTTATAATCAGGATGCCTCTTCACTTTCTCTGTAAGCTCCGCTTGTGCTTCGCATTTTTTCTTCCTGACATAACCATACGAATATCCAAGCCTGTCAGCGATCTCCTGTGGTGATATCTCTTCCCAGTAGAGCTTCAGAATATTTTTACTGACATGATCGAGTGTATCAAAGACACTTAAGAATATTTCCCTGCACAAGTTATTATCCATCGCTTCGGTGAAATCCTTTTCTTCTTCAGGTTCAGTCCTTCTGGCAAAGTAATTTACTGCTGCCTGACGTTTTGCGATAATTGATTTCCAGAGGTTTTCGCATACGCAATAAAGAAATGTCTTGAATTTACATGTAAGTGCAAACTCCCTGTTATCAATCTTTTCAAGCATTATCATAAGACCTTCCTGGAAAATATCTTTTGCATCTTCCTGACTACCGCCAAGCTGAGTGACCATTAGCCGTATCATGGGCAGGTATCTGTCCGACAGATAATGTACAACATAACTCTGGCGATTACGCAGGCACTCAATGATCTCAATATCAGTGTATTCTTTCACAGTAAATGTAACTCCTGCCGGAGCAATAATATTGTTCAAATGTAATTTTTTTTTTAAGTCTGGTAAAAAAAGTTATTCACAGTATGGTAACAATTTTCAGCCTGTCTCTATTAAACAGTGTTTTTGATGAAAGATAAAAAAACATTTTTATAACAGGTTGATTTTATGCACTTTATTGATCCAGTTGAAATGGGACCAGTGAAGTGATAATTATTTTGGGGTTATGGAATTAGGGCATGAAGGCATCAAGGTATGAAGGCATAAAGGCATGAAGGCATGAAGGGAAAATAGAAGAAAAGAAGTGTAGAAATAAAAATATCTATAATGGGATTAAGTAAGTCGCAGTACAATTCCATGTATCAGGCCGGAGATAATGAGGCGAGAGCAAAGGATCAGGAAGGGTTTCTTCACCGGGTAATTGATAATGCCGGCCTGGTACCTTTCCGGTTGATTTTCGGAGAGCAGCCCGGAGAGGGTTCTTATCCTGAAGTTGGGGCCGGGATAACAGATCTTCTGGGCATTGAGCCCGGAGATTTCACAGAAAAGGCATTTGCAGGCATGATCGAAAAAGTAGTTCCTCTCTCTGAGGATACTCCTTTGGATATCTCTGAAGTGCACCTGAAATTACGCAATGGGGAGATAAAGAGCTATAAAGCCGAAATCCTTGTAAGAATGCCAGGTGGGGAAAGAAAATGGATCCGGTATTCTTCTCTACCGTTGATCGATGAGGAAACAGGAAGAGTGGCCGGTACTTATGGGATACTTTACGATATCACTGTAAGCAAGCAGTATTTTGAGAAGATAAAAGAGAAAGAGAATGAGTTTGACTCTCTAAAGGCTGATCTGCTTCATAACATATCACATGAGATAAGGACCCCGCTGAATGCCATTGTAGGGTTCTCCGCTCTTCTCGGAGAACATATTGATATCCCGGAGCGCCGCTTGGAGTACCTTGAAATAATTACCCGTAATTCTGATCATTTGCTTGAGATCATCGACGACATTGCAGAGATATCAAAGATTGATGCAAAAATGGTTAAGATCAGGAAGGATAAGGTGAACCTTAATTCAATACTCAGGAAGGTATATGATCAGTTCCGGGCAGAGGCATACGGCAAGAATGTCCTGTTAAGTTTTGATCCTGAACATGATACCGATGAGGCAGTTGTTTATATTGACTGGTTCAAGTTGACAGAAGTGCTCAGGAATCTGGTTGAGAACGCTTTGAAGTTCACATTTGAGGGCTTGGTTGAATTCGGCTATTCAATAAAAGAAGGGAAGATTGAGTTTTATGTTTCCGACACGGGCCCAGGCATTCCTTTGGAGCAACAGGCGAAGATCTTCAGCAGGTTTTTCCAGGGCGACAGCAGTTCCACCCGCAATTATGAAGGTACTGGTATGGGTTTGTCGATCACAAAGGCCTATGTTGAGCTGCTGGGCGGAGAGATATGGCTTACTTCAGAACCAGGCGAAGGATCGGTATTCCAGTTTACAGTTCCATATGAGAGGGCAATGGATGATGGTATTCGCACCAGGATAGTGATTTAAATATGCGAGGGAAACTTCCTGTCGTAAGCAAAAATGAGCAGTATTAATAAATAAAACAACAAGTTGAATTCATGTAAATGACAGTTGATAATTATATTGAATCATTTCCGGCGAGCATTCAGATACTTTTAAAGCAAGTCAGAGCGGCAATTAAAGAGAATGCACCCGATGCAGCCGAAAGCATTGCTTATCAAATGCCTGCTTATAAGTCAAATGGAAAACCACTGGTTTATTTTGCAGCCTTTAAAAATCATATCGGCTTTTATTCAACCCCGACAGGACATTCAGAATTTGCAAAAGAGCTTTCAAAGTACAAGCAGGGAAAAGGGTCAGTTCAGTTTCCGTTCGATAAACCTATACCTTTTGAGCTTATCGGGAGGATTGTAAAATTCAGAGTAAAAGAAAACCTGTTGAAGAAACAGAAGTGAATCTGCCTGAAACAAAGAAACATAATTGAGCTGGGAACCCGGACACCAATATCTAAGGTTGAGAATATTATCCTTTTTGTAGTTAGATTCTATTCTCTTTAAATTTCCGTCTATTGATATAAGTTGGATAATCATCTATTTTTCATTTATTATCGGGCAGCGCATAATTATTGAATTAAAAATCACGTTTATTACGTGGATCTGCCTCATATAGAACCTGAAAGAGGAAAAAGATAAAAAAGCATTTCGATTGAATTTAGGCAGAGTTTTTACGTTATACTATTAAGAATTATTCTTTAATTATGATATTGTTTATTAAAATTCTGAAAATAAGCGTATTAAGCTTAGTATTAATTATTTATCAGGCTCTTGACCTAATTGGGCAATCCGTTAGTCTCATTGTAATAGACCCACTTGTTGAAACAGAGAGCAGGAATATTGCAAATCATCCGGGACAGAAAGTGGTAGTGTTACCAGAGGAGGGTAATCCGCTAAAGTTCATCGCGAAGGAACTGAAGGAATCGAATTATGATGAGATTCATCTCTATCTGCTGACAAAACAGGGATCGATAATATTTGATGAAATCAATATTATTCCTGATAACATCCAGGATTATTCGGATGACTTCAATTTATGGAAAAGCATAACAAAACCGGAATTTAAAATAATAATACACTCTGAGGATTTGGTTTCAGGGCAGGAAGGATTATTCCTTGTCAAAAAAATCACTGAGTTTACCGGTAGAGAGGTAATCATAGAAAAATAGCAGGGGATATTTGCAGAAATGAAATACGGATATGTAATATTGTTTTTTCTTTTTCTTTTTCTTTCAAGCTATGCCGCCAAAGGTCAGCCTCCTGAAATAATCTATCCCGCAACAGTTGTCTATGAAGGTTATTATGATGACCGGTCCTGGGGTCCTTTAAATATCGGGTTTAACTTTACTTTCTACGGGAACATATACAATCGTTTTTACGTTACTTCAAACGGGCTTGTAATATTTGGTTCGGGTTCCAACGACTACACGGAAGATCCCATCCCTTTCGCTTCATCACCAAATAACTTTATCGCTGCTTTCTGGGATGATATAGTTATAAACCCTTCTGGAAAAATTCTTTATACAACAATAGGTGCATCGCCAAACCGGAAATGTATTATCCAGTGGACCAATATGGGTTTCTATGCCAGTACCGTGCTTATGGGTACGTTCTCAGTTATATTATATGAGGGTTCAAATAATGTCATGATTCAGTACCGAAGCATCATCGACAACACATCTGCAAGATCACATGGAAGTTCCGCCTCAATTGGGATAGAGAATTCAAATGGAACTTCAGGAGTTCAATATGCATACCATAATTCCACGGCAATATCATCTGAACAAGCTATATTGTTCCGTCCATCAGGTTCAACCTATACAATGAATTCTTCAGCTGTTTATGATGGGGTATATCTGACTAAGAACATAAATCTGCCTGAACCCGGAATACCAAAGCTGGTAAGTCCGGCCATTAATAGTATTATCGGAACATCACAGAAGTTTGAATGGACAAGTTCCAGCAATGCCAGTTATTATACTTTGAAAATATCAACCAACTCTGATATAAGCGGGTCATTTGATTATAATACAGGAACAAACACCACATACGATATTTCTGGCCTTGCTCTTAATACGACCTATTACTGGGCTGTTTTTGCAACAAATTCCACGGGGATCACATGGTCGGAGATATATCGGTTTACCACAAGTTCGTCTCCTCCTCTTTCAGCAGTTCCTCTGACAATCTGGACAGATCAGGAGGAAGAAAGCGTTATCAGGCTTCAATATAACGGTGGCGATGAAAGCACAAAGTCTGCCGTAATAATCACCCTGCCTTCACAAGGATCTCTTTATCAGTATAATAAAGGTATCAAAGGAAGCCAGATAACTACTGTACCTTCAACCCTGACCGATCCGGATCTGAATCTGATTTATGTTGCCGATGGTGCAGCCGGTAACAGTGCCGGGAATTTCAGGTTGTATATTCACGATAACACTGGCGATTCTCCTGCAGGGACAATTACAATAAATGTCAGTCCTCCTGGGATCCCTAATTTTCTGCTTGCTGCCAAAAGTGGAAACATAGAGATACAATTCGATAAGCCCATGGCTGATCCGACAGGAAA
>JBBSAP010000103.1:0-10853 GCA_038252165.1 Bacteroidales bacterium
ATTTGTTTCCATCAATCACCCCACCGCGAATCCATCCGCTGGTCTCTGTGAATTTTGATTTATTTTCAGCGCTTTTGATGACCACAGCGTCTCCGTCAAAATCAGTTTTTGCTCTGATGATTGCATTTGGTGTCATCACCAGGCTGACTGAATTCGGCAGCAGAAGTGGTTGCTTGATCTCATAGATACCGTCACCCAACTCCAAAGTCCCTCCACCACGTTCCACCAAGACTGCGAGACGTTTAGTCAGTTCCGTATCCCAGTCGTCGACCTGTGATCCATCAATCCACGAGGATCCTGTTAGAGTTCCATTACCTGGTACGGTTGCGTACAGGTTACTTTTATTTCCGAGAAGACCGGCAATCCCTAAACCAGCTGCGTTCTTTATTAATTTACGTCGTTCCATATTGTTTTATTTGTTTATTTATGTGTATGTGAATATCCTCAAATCAACATTATCTATTAATTTATATTACTAATTTTCAATACTTTAATAGTCTTTACTACAAATAATAACCAGCTACTTGAACTATTGATCTAAACTGTAATCAGGTCTTTCGTAGGTTTGATCTAGAATTTTACCATATGAAGTAGCCATTTCAACAGCGTAGTTAGGAAGAGGCATATATTGATGTGATGGAAGCATTCCTTTAATAGCGTAACAATTATGTCTGTACTTGTTGAAACGGATCAAATCTATCTTTCTAAAGCCTTCATAAAGAAATTCATGTCCACGTTCAGCTAACAATGCATCCATAAACTTAGCATAACTGGCAACTGCATCACCGCTTAATGGAGCAAGCCCGGCACGAGTTCTAACATCATTAACAGCTTGCATAGCCTCCCCTGTAGGTACCTCCTGCGTTTTTCTGGCAACTGCTTCAGCATACATTAGAAGCACATCAGCCCATCTGGCAAGCGGAATATCTGTCTTTTGAAAAGCGTCAGTTGTTTCTATGGGGTATTTATAGATAATAAAACCATACCATACAATACCGATATCAGCTCTTGTTATGACTGTTCTGGCAGCATTATTCTTAACATAGGAAGAAAGTACAACAGCTTTACGGATATCTCCGTCCTCATAAGTATCATAATAAGCAGGGGCAACATTCCACCACTGACTCCAACCGCCTCCCTGATTTACAAAAGGTGTAGGTATAGTATTTGCTACATCTGCATATTTGGCTGCATCGCCGGGGGTAGAATAAAATGAAATCGGATTAAAGTTGCCGCTTGTACCGGCACCTGTACCAATGCCGCAAGATACAGCCATGACCACCTCTTTGTTGAATTTATTGGCATTTCTATACTGGTCTACATATGGGTTAGTCCCAGTTGTGAATAATCCATATCTACCACTGGCATTCAGAGAATTGTACAAAGCAATTGCTTTGTCGTAATATCCGGCCATATAAGAACCTTCATTCAGGTAATGTCTCATCAGACAAACACGAGCATAATCAGCTGTATAACGACCTTTCTCCGTAACGGTTTCCACCATATTGGCAGCAGCAAATTCGAGATCATCAGTGATCCATGTTGTCATATCAGTTAAGGACGGCCGTACCAGATTTTCTTCAGCATCAGTCCCAATTAAAGTTGGTTCAAGAATAACCGGAACAGGACCGTAAATATGAAATACATAATACATCAGTAATGCACGGCAAAGTCTGACTTCACCAATGAGATTATTCTTTTTATCGTCTGCAAGGACCGTTGGACTTGCATCTTGAAGAACACCAATAATTTGAGTTAATCTTGTAATATCCTTTACCTTCTTAAAGTTTGGAGTATTATCGCCAGCGGAAATTCCAAAAAGAACAAAGTCTGTATAATTACCCTGAGTAAGCCTTGATAATCCCCCTGAACCTGGTTTCGGAGCACAATAATCAGAAGTACCATCAAACATTGTCCAAACGCCTTGGGCAACATAAAGATTATACGACGAGTTATTTGCATAATTATAACTCCAGTTTACCCCGAATGGAACATAACAAGCCAGCGCATAATTTTTATAGTCGTTCTCTGTTATTGGGAAGTTGGATGTAAATAACTGACCATATATTTTAGGATCGAAGTTCTTTTCGCAACCACTGATAAAAAGTGTTGCAGCAAAAAAAAGTAAAAAAATTCTATTTTTTTTCATAGCTAAATATATTATTAAAAATTTATCCTAACACCAACGGTGTATGTACTCGTTTGCGGGAGTGAAGCCGGTGTCCCTATTCCACTACCAGAAACTGATTCATTAACACCCATTCCGACACCTGAATCCACTTCAGGATCAAATCCTTCAAATTTTGTGAATAGGATTGGGTTTTGAGCATCTACATATACTCTGATATTACTGATATATTTACTAACACCTCCGAGTATTTTGCTTGTGAAATTATAACCTAATGTTATGTTCCTGACACGAAGAAAAGACGCATCCTGATATGCGGTAGATATTCCGCAACCACCAGGAAGAGATACAGAAGCCAGACCATATGCAACACCCGGAAATGTCCCGTCAGGATTAGTCTGCGAGTTCCATATTCTGTATGCATAGCTATTCTGGTTAATACCTACGTCAGACATGGATCCTGCTGAGTTCCAACCCCAGGCATAATTATACTGGTGCACACCCAATTTGGCATACATAAAAATATCCAGATCGAAGTTTTTGTAAGTGAATGTATTACCGAAACCAAAGTAGATTTTGGGAACTTCATTGGTCATCTGGATATCAGCAATTGTGATTTCTCCATCTCCATCCCTGTCCGCAATTATAGGATAACCCGGCTTTCGTGCACTTTCAGGCTGAGAAGCAGGCACATTGCTCAGATCTGCATTGATGATGCCATTTGCCTCATAAAAATAATGGGCATAGTAGGGCGCAACACCTTGTTTTTCATATAGATTATAACTGTAGTTAGGAAACCGTTCCATCCATTTGGTATTGAACCTGGAAAGAGTTAAAGTAGAAGTCCACGAAAAAGTCAAATTCTGTATGTTCCTCGTATCTATATTTGCATCCCAGCCTTCTCTTCTTATATGCCCTCCATTCATCGGATATGTACCATACATTGATAAACCTGCCGTATTGTCATTCCCTAACATATTAGTGATGTCATTTCGGAAAATATCGAAACTACCTGATATCACGTCTTTGAACAAGGAGAAATCCAAACCAATATTCTTCATTTTGGTATGTTCCCAGGTTACATCTGGATAATCCACACTCTGGCTTATAATTGGGATGTACTTCACTGTGTTTTGGCTAAACGGAACATAGGTGCCGGAAGGAGAATAAGTACCATAAAGACGTGAACCAAGGTTATCACTACCGGTTTCGCCATATGATGCTCTCAGTTTTGCCAGGTTAATCCATGTGATTCCTTTCATGAATGATTCGTTGGATAACTTCCATGCAAAGGAAACCGACGGGAAAAAGGCATATTTTTTACCAGGAAAGAATTTATCTGTACCATCGCGGCGTAAAGTTGAATTAATAACATAACGATCAAGTATATCGAAATTAATCCGGGCAAACTGGGAACGTTTTTCATCTTCAGTGATGAAGGAGCCTGGAGTTATTACACCTGTAATAGTTGCGAGATTATCATTTGCTATAGCATCATTCTGAATATTATATGCAACATTCATCCCATTAGTTCTATACACATATTTCCCGACACCAATTACTGCATCAAAATTCAAAATATTTCCGAATTCTTTGTTGAACATTAACGTACCTTCAAATGTTTTGTTATCACGTTCACCATTACTTAAATTACCACGTGATTTATACATCTGGTCGAAATAAACATCTGATGGGATATAAGAACTGCGTCGGGAATTTTCATAATTATCTCCGTAAAGCCCTCTGACGTTGAGCATTCCCTTAATGATAGTAAGATCTAGTTTAAAGTTAGTATATACTCCGTTTGTTTTGGTTCCGTCCTCAATATTCCGCATTCCAACCGGGTTGGGAACATTCCGAAATTCAGTACGTTTTCCAGTTTCAGGATCATATACCGGAACATTAGGTGCATATCTTAAAGCATTGATCAGAGCACCAGCACCCTGGGCACCAACAGTCGAAGATCCACCAATACTGGAAGAGTTGTTATAGTTATTTCTGTTCAAGTTAACAATAGAGGTCAGTTTTAGAAATGATGTCAACTGAGCTACTAAATTACTTCTGAGTGAATAACGATCCATGCTTGAGTTATAAACTGAACCGGTCTGTTTAAAGTAGTTACCGGAAACATAGTAAGTGATTGTCTTAGTCCCTCCGGAAATATTAAGACTATGATTCGCAATTGATCCATTTCTTAGCACTTCATCTAAATAATTGGTAGTTTTTGCATTAGCAATTTCAGTTTCGGAAAAAAGAGGAGTCCAACCGCTTGTATAAGCTGTAGGCCCGTATGGAGCCAGCTGGTTTTGATAGAAATATCGCTCTTTGTTAAAGATATTAATAAGACTCATATACTGCTGAGCATCAAGAGGAGTAACATACGGACCGTTTTTCACTAAAGAGACGCTACCGCTATAATCAATCTTTAGTGGACCTTCTTTAGATTTCTTGGTTGTTATTAATATCACCCCCTGTGAAGCTCCGATTCCGTAGATAGAGGCTGAAGCATCTTTAAGTATCTCAACTGATTCGACATCTTCAGGGTTTAGTCCAGCAAGACCTGAACGATTAACATTATTGGGCAACATAGTTACAGCAGCGCCAGGGGTTGGTTCAAGAGAGTTACTTGGTACAACAACACCATCAACGACGTAGATCGGAGTGCCTCCTCCACGAATGGAAATATTAATATTACCTCCCGGCTGGGCACTGGCTACAGTGGCTTGCAAGCCAGCAGCACGACCCACCATGAGTTGCGACAAATTACTACTAGCAGATTTTGGAATTTCATCCATGGTTATTTTCGAGACCGAAGTTGTAATATTCTTTTTAAGAACTGTTCCATAACCAACAACCAAAACCTCGTCGAGACTTTTCAAATCACTAGAAAGAGCAGCATTTATAGTTGTTCTGTTATCTAAGCGTATTTCCTGACTAATATATCCAATAAATGATAAGACCAGGGTTGCATTCCTGTCGGATACAGGTATAGAATAATTTCCGTTTATATCGGTAATAGCTCCAATACTTGTACCCTTAACAACAACATTTACCCCGGGCATTGCTTCGCCGGTCTGACTATCAGTAACTTTACCTGTGACTGTTTGTTGTTGAGGTTCAGTTTCTGATTCTTTTTTAACCAGCAAAATTTGTCTGTCTTTAACAGTGTATTTAATATCTTTACTGGCAAGAAGTTCATCCAGGACTTCGGTTATATTTTTGCCTTCAATCTGGATGTTAACTTTCTGATTTACATCTATCATCTTTGAGCTGTAAAGGAAAAAGAATTCGCTCTGTCCCTCAATTACGCTCAGAACTGACTGGATGGAAACATCTTTTAAGTCGAGATTCAACTTTGTAGATTGCGAGTACGTTTTACTTCCAAATGCATTGAAAACTGTAACCAAAAGAAGAAGGTTTGTAAGTTTCATAATTCTGAAGGTTTTTGCCGAACATACTTTCAATAAAGCTGTTCGTTGTACATTAAAGATTTTTTTCATAAATTTGAATGATTTAGACAATTAATAAACTAAATTGCATTATACCGGCATAAACTAGGTATTAATGCTTTAAATTCAAGCAAGGATGCCGGGAAGGGCTTCCTTGCTTTTTTAGTTCAAATGGATGAATGTTTCATAGGCAATGTTCAGGTTAGTTTAGGGTTGTTAAGTCTTTCTCTTTCCCACAACAATTTTTGGTTTAAGATACTGTTTGTCATTTATTGTTGTACGGGTATAAATTTTATATGTTATCGGACTGACATCCTTTAACATCTGCATAACATCCTCAATAGATTCATCAATAAATGTGGCTGTGTATTTCAGTTCAAGAAGATCGTGGTTCCTTATCTCAAAAGTTACATTGTATCGCCTGGAAATCTTTCTTAGTGTTTCTTCAAAAGGAGTGTCGTTGAACCGCAATTTATTCTCTTTCCATGATGTGTAGGTTTCCGTGGCAACTTCTCTGACGATAGCTTTGTTCGTTTTTTTAAAATAAACAACCTGCTGACCGGATTTAACATAAATGGTCTCCTGCCCTCTGATTGAAACCTGGATTTTTCCCTCTTCAAGGGTTGTCTCTACACGGCCTTCATTTCCGTAAGATAAAACATTAAAACGGGTACCTGTGGCAGAAACAGACATTTTGCCCAACTGAACAACAAAGGGCTTTTCCGGATTTGTGCGTACATTAAAAAACGCCTCTCCGGTGAGTTCTACAGAACGCTCCTTAATATTATAACCTGTTGTATATTTAAGTGTACTGCCTGAATTCATAAATACCTGTGTTGAATCGGCAAGAAAGATGCGAGCCTTCTCTCCCTCACCCGCGCAGACAGTTGTTGAAGCGACAACTATTTGTTTATCTGATTTCCTTTCAGTCAGCCAGAGAGTTAATCCGCCAATGGCAACCAGGCAAGCGATTGATGCAGCTGCTATCAATATTCTGAAATTATTCTTATTCAGAATTACTACCGGGATAACCCTGTTTTTCCCTATCCCAAGTTGTGTTGAAATATCTGACCATGCTATGTCAGTCTTAAAATGATCCAATTTTGTCTTTATCCCCGATTCCTGCCATAACTCATTTTCCTCATCGAAAATTCGCCGGTTCGCATGGTCCTCTTCAAGCCATACTTTTAAAACATCCATCTCACCATCTGTGATCTCTCCGGCTAAAAATTTAATTACCAGCTCCCTGTAGTCCAATTCTTCACTCATAAATTTATTTAAAATTATATGATAATACAACGAGAAGCGATTTTACCCTTATTTTAAAAAAAAAGTGCCAAGCTTTTCAGCTCAGCACTCCCCCCCCAACTAACCCAAATCTACGAAAATAGATTCTCCTAACCTCATACTAATTACTAACCTTAAAGAAAAACTTCATGAGTTAATACAAATAAATTAACCTTTACCCTTATGATGCCAATTATTTTTTTTAAAATGAATGATGGGGATCTTAGAGTAAATTCTACAGATCATCGGTAAAATAATGTTTTATGAAAGATCAGAGAAAGTTGCTAAAAAACAGAACAATTAGCATTCTAAGGTAATCTTTCAACTCGAGCCTCAGTATCCGCAGCGCTTTTGACATCTGCGCCTCAACGGTTTTAACCGAAATCTGAAGGGCTGCCGCAATCTCACAGTACTTAAGACCTTCCTCCCTGCTTAATTCAAATATTCTTTTGCATTTAGGAGGTATCTTACTAATAGCAGTGGTGACATTATCATTTAATTCATTAGCCAGAAGAGACTCATAAGGAGAGATTTCCCTGTGGTCAACATAAACAAGTTTGTAAATCCCGACATACTTCGATTCAACCTGCTTTCGGCGAAGTTTGTTTATGCTATTGTTCTGTGTGATCTTAAAGAGGTATGCATTCAGTGACTCTTCCGGATCAATATCCTCCCTTCCTTCCCATAGCTTTTTAAATACATCCTGAACAACATCCCGTGCTTCTTCCGGGTCATTGAGAAATTTATTGGCAAAACCGTACAGCCTTATATAATATTTTCGAAAGAGCAGTTCAAAAGCCTGTTCATCTCCAATTTTAATTCTCAGGGCAAGCTGATCTTTCATGGCAGCCGGGTTAGATTTCCAAGAATGGGTTAGTTATAGTAAAATTACCTGCTCAATTTTTCCCTTCAAAGTAGCATGATAAATATAGGTATTTAATATCAGAATAAAAAATTCGTAACGGATTAGTTTCTTTTATAATCAGTGATGACAGTTAAAGCTTGTAACACATTTTGATTGTTTTTTATGACTGTGTCAATAATGGATCTCAGGATGGCAAAGTTTTCGGCAGTACTAAATATTTTGAACTGTCCGGATATTTTTTGTTTAACCTTGACATTGCGGATAGCTCTTTCCGAGCCGTTATTATCTGGAGGGACTGTAGAATAATAGAGAAAGGTAAAGATATGATCACGATATTTGGTGATTCGCTTTTGAAAAGTAATCATCTCTTTGTGCTTTGGATCCAAAGGTTCGGACAACAAATTATCCAGCTCTTTTTCCAAATCAGTGCGCAAATGGTTCAGGTAATAGTAATCAGCAGGAGCAAATTGCTTTTTAAGTTTATGCGCTTCCGTGAGCATGGCCCGGAACCTAATCGGCCAGGCTACTTTGTAACGTTCTTCCATGTATTTCGTTTCGCGTTCCAGATGAGCCGTGCACAACTGATGTTCTTTTACCGGAGTTTGAAAGTGTGCTTTCCAGCAATCGTGAATAATAACAGCATCTTGACATATTCCGCTCACATTTTCATTAATCGTAGTTGTTCCCCGGTTGGTAGAAGTGACAATAAAAGTAGCACGTTTGTTTTGCCATGTCCAGAACCAATGTTTTTTCCCATTGATTTTTATACCCGTTTCGCCTGTGCCAATAACCCGGCTATGCAGAACACTTTGCCGGATCAATTCATAGGCATCAACACCCTTCGATGCCAGCCGGTTCAGCAACCAGTGCAAGCCCCCTTCACTAATCTAAACCGCAAAAATGTCATTCAGCATTTCCTGAAGCCTTTTGAACGGAAGATATTGTCTGACACTAAGATAACCTATGAGAGTTTCAATATTTTTTCCATATCTGACCGGACTGTCAACACCAACTGGAAAGTCGCTCTCTACCATTTTCCCGCAGGTACACTTGCACCGGTAAACCCGGTGTTCGGTCACTACTTGCTTGATCCTTGGTATATTAATAACCTGTCGTTTCCCAAAAAACTCGAAAGGAAGATTGCTCATATCTTTTCCGCACTGAGGACAAAAACATGCATGATGTTCAATAATCTCATCTGGTGTTTCTGTCATCTCCAATGTTTTTCCTTCATGACCTGGTTGACCTCCCGCTTTACGATTACTTTTCTCCCGAAGACTGCTCGTACGCAGAGGTCTGTTCTCATCTTTAGAAGGTGGCATAGAGCTATTGTTACTGTCTTTTCGTGTTGTGTACCGTGCCAATTCCCGTTCAAGAACTTCGATTCTTGCAATCAGCAGAGGTATTTTAGCAAGTTCCTGGGCCTGCATCGCAACGATGCGCTTCAACTCATCGATGATTATTTGATCAGATGTTTTCATAGCTTGTACTACAAAACTAAACCTGAAATCCAATATATCAAAGAACGTAATCGCCTATTTATCAAACACTAAAATTATTTTTGTTAATATGTATTCGTTTTTCAAAAATGGCACAATTATAAAATTGCAAATGTTAAATTCGTAGATTATATTGTTAATATCACCTGATTTTTTAAAACTGATTAGTCACTAAAAATTAAAAGGAGTCACTATAGTAAAAAAGGTCAGGCAAAAGTCTTAAGTGATGAGATTATTGAACTGGAATATCATCCTGAAAGAGAAGATGAAACGAAAGATCTTAAGACCAAACTTAAAATGACATTGAAAAAGGTCAGTTATCAGGATGAACATAACCGCTATTTTGATTTTCTGACAAACAATTTTGATATATCAGGTGAATATGTCGCGTTCCTCTACAAGAAAAGATGGGGTATTTAAATACTGTTTTATGTAAAGTAAAAGATTATGTAAAGTAATCTCATAAAACCCTCTATAATCTACTGAATATGAGTAATGACTTTACATAATCACTTTACATAAACATTATTGCTTAGTTAGTATCGGCAATTTTGCCGTAAAATCTAAGGCAGTATTGTTTATGAAACAAAAAGAAAACGTCAAAGAATTAATGATCAATTGTATAAAGTATTTTGAATCACATTCATTTACACAGCCCAGAATCGACTGTTAAAAATCCATGTGGAGGAATTGGATAATTCCATTTATGGTTGAAAAATCGATTCGTCATTATGATGCCTCGGTAGAAGAATATTTTATACTCTCTCGTATGGCAGGAAGTATAATAACTCCTGCTCAACGGGATATTATCAGTAGCATTCACGTTTTGACTGAATTTCAGGAGAAAGGTAAAATCAGCAAATGTCGATCCCATCCGGTGGAAGGAAGCTTTCCGGACCGATAGGGGCATTAATGAGCCAGTATCTTTACACATTGCAACATTCCTCAATCATAATCGGAGCTTTCTTTAACAACAAACTACCTAAGTCCTTATTCAGGGTATGCTTGATTGAATAGCTCAGGTTTGCCTGGACATCAAAATCGATGCTAAATCCTACCACTGATAAAAGTACCAGCACTTTCGGAAGAGTTATAGATTAGGAAGACAAAGAATTGTTTTCCTGCAAATAAAAGCCTTCCAATACTAAGTGAGAATGGAGAGGCTGACATTACAAAGTACAGGAGATAGATGGAGCCTAATGGGTTTCCTGAATCAACGGTACAAACTTATACCGGAATGATGGTAAAATTTTTGAGGTTTATTAGTCCAAAGGAATCATCGGAGTGCATCTCGGATGATTTGACCAGAATGGTTGAAGAATATATTCTTCCGAATGGACTGAGTTATTCGTCTCAGAATCAGTTGATAAGTTCAGTTAAGAAGTTTTACAGTGAGATATACAAATCGGTGATTGATCCGGGTGTTGTAAGCAGACCAAGTCCACAGTACTGATCAATGAGAAGCACAGAGTTGCACTAAATCGCACCCCCAAAGCGGGGTGTGATAGCTTTTCAAGAATTATTTGTAAAATGATACTGAACGGGAGAATAATCTCCTTATAAAACTACGTCCATAATTTTAACGTCCAGTATCATGAGAAAAAAAAGTGAATTTACCATTGTAG
>JBBSAP010000104.1:0-10834 GCA_038252165.1 Bacteroidales bacterium
TGCTAAAAGTGTAAAACAGCTTATAGTCAGGCTGTTAAGAAAATAACTTTTGGCTAACTATAATTTTGGAATGGTAACTTGTATTTTGACAAATGACTTTTTAAGTTAGATTAAAAAACCGGTTTCTAAGATGATTTGGATGGATTATCTTTTACTGAAGTGTTAAGAAGTGCATATTTCCTGTCGGGTTAAACAGGTTTCTTAACGCTTTCCGCACAGAAGTAGGTTATGCTGCTTATTTCAGTCATATCAACTATCCTGAAATCATGGGATTCAAGTAATTTTATAACATCCTTTCTGGTCATAAATCTGTCCGTTTTTGAGTCGATCATATTTATGAGACCGTTCAGGAATTTGAATGACTGATAAAATGGAACTGAAATACCACCACGGATTTTGTTGTCCTTAAAGCATCCTACAAAATTAGCTTTTACAGGAAGAACACGGAAAACATTGCCCAGAAAAGTGCCAATGTGATTTATCTCGTTGAGTTTCTTAAGATTGATAAGTGTTTTAACACCTTTTAGATCATTGAAATCATAATAATAATGATGAATAGAAGACAATATCATCAGATTAAGATCCTTGCTCAGCCCCAGCCAGTTAATATAATGATAGAAATTCTCACCGCCCTCGGCAAGCAGATTCTCAAAAACAGGATTATTCTGATTCTCATCCATAGATACTTCTTTATCTCCCGCAACAACCTTAACGGGTTGATAATTAATTATTTCGCTTTTATATGTAACATTTGGCTTTTCCATCAACCGGATCTGTTAAATCCGATTATAAAATTAGCAAAAAAGAGGATAGCTGGCAAACATATCTTAAGAAGTAAACAATATTCACGGGAATATAAATATGGGAATTTCATGAAAACGCAAGATTTGTCAATAAAATGGCTATGTTGGTCATTAAAAATTGGCCGTCTGTCAAGATGTGTATGAAATTTACTAATTGTTTTAAGGAAAATTAACATTTAAGATATCGGGTTAAATCTAAAGCTCATATAATCAGCTGAATATATCTTTTAAATACAATATTTGCCATTAAAACCCGACACTGCATTATTTTGACCAATAGTTGTTTTAGTAGGATAAAAAAATCCTGCAAATACGTCGGGATTCGTTTTGTGGAGCATATAAGACTCAAGCCTATCCACTCATAAACGCTAATATCCAATTACATACACAAGTGTCGAAAATGAATAGTGGCGGATTGCGGGGTTCGTTCCTGTCAATCAAAACCAATGCTGGTGCAGGTTACAGGCTTTCATATTTAGTACTTCACCCGCTATTTCCAGGGCACGGGTGGCGGATTATCGTTTCAACCGTCTTTGTCTTCATTCAGATCTCTTTGATAGAATAACAATAAGATGACAATTTATATTTACCCGAGGCCGGATAAAAGAGCGGCCCTGTAATCGTTTGTATAACCGTAGTGCCCGGTGAAAATATACTGAACATCGTCAAGGTCTGTAATATTTTTCATTGATTTCCTGGCTCCCCTGGAGCTCTTGTTGATAAAGACCTCCTATCCTGATGACCTTGTCATTTTTCATGACACTGTGATTTAACTCCTGAAAGATACGACAATCAGTGCTTTGATCGTAGTAACTAATAAATTTAAGGGTATATTTGCTTTCATGAAGAACCACAGGAAAATTTATTGCAGGAGCTTACTATGGGCAGTTTTTGGGTTGCTCCCGCTGCTTATAGCTGCCTGCTCAAAAGATCCGCTTCCGGCTCAGGAGATGATTACCAAAGATGTTTCTTACGGTGAGGCTGCACAACAAAAGATGGATATCTGGCTTCCGGCAGACCGGAGTCGTACCGCAACAAAAACGGTAATTGTAATCCATGGCGGCGCATGGGTTCAGGGCGATAAATCAGAGATGAACCAGTATGTTGATACACTCAGGAAAAGGATGCCCGGTTATGCAATAGTCAATCTGAATTACAGACTTGCCTACAACAACACTGTGAACATTTTCCCGGCGCAGGAGAATGATGTCAGTGACGCCCTCGGGTTTTATCTTGATCATGCTCCGGAATACAGGGTCTCTGATGATCTTATATTGCTTGGCGCCAGCGCCGGCGGGCACCTTGCGATGCTGCATGCATATAAAAATGACCCTCAGAAACACGTAAAGGCCGTTGTTGATTTTTTCGGACCCTTTGATCTGGTGTCAATGTGGTATTACAGCCTGGTGCATCAGCTGATACTTTATGGGGCAATCGGGGCTTTCCCCGTTGATAATCCTGCCATATACGCTTCTTCAAGCCCCTCAACATATGTGACTGCTGGCTGCCCGCCCACTATAGTCCTGCAGGGGGGTGCTGACCCTCTTGTGCTGCCGGCACAGGCCAGCCTGCTGATCAGCAGGCTCGAAGATGCGGGCGTAACAAACAAGCTTGTATATTACCCGGGAGAGTCTCACGGATGGGCAGGAGCCAATATGATTGATTCATTTAACAGGATTGTGAAGTTCATTGCAGATAATGCAAAGTAAAATGAAAATGCCTTTGATCATTTTGAATTAAAATTACTACATTTGTCCACTGGCGATGGAGTTCGCCATTAACCGCTTAGGCTGATAACTCCTGCTAATGAATAATTAATAGGAGATTTTTTATGATAACAGTTTATCTTTTAGCAGCCTTTTGGTTCTTATCTGCACTTATTTCAACAATCATCGCAAATCGTTTAAAGATTTCGAATGCATTAATGGATATAATCATTGGTGTAATTGTTGGATTTATTGCATTTAAAACCGGGAATACAGAAAAACTATCACTTGATGCTGACTGGTTGAAATTCATTGCTGGAGTTGGAGCAATCATGCTGACTTTTCTGGCAGGTTCAGAATTAAATCCAGATTCATTAAAATCAAAATTCAAAGAAATCAGCATTGTGGGTCTGGTAGGATTCTTTGCCCCTTTTATTGGTACAACACTTATTGCCTATTTTATTTTAAACTGGGAACTTAAATCCAGCTTATTGACAGGTATCGCCCTTTCCACAACCTCAATGGCTGTCGTTTATACTGTGATGATTGAGTATGGCTTTAACAAGACATCGTTGGGTAAAAGCATATTGGGTGCATGCTTTGTAAATGATTTAGGAACAGTAATCGGTTTGGGATTAATATTTGCTCCATTTAATTACAAAACACTGATATTTATTGCAGTGACGGTTTTATTGATTTTTATTTTACCATCATTGACCAATTTCCTGATAAAGCACTTCGCATATAAAACAGCAGCGATACGCACGAAATGGATTCTTTTTATACTGTTATCAATGGGCGTGTTGGCGATGTGGTCTGGAAGTGAACCAGTCTTGCCAGCATATATAATTGGCATGACACTGGCAAAAACCATTGAGAAAGATAACTTCTTTGTCAGGAGACTTCGCACTATGACCATTGGGTTTCTGACTCCAATGTATTTCTTGAGGGCAGGAGCGTTTGTTTCTCTGCCAGCAATATTTAGTGCATTTTTGATATTTATCCTGCTGTTCGGGGGTAAGATTCTGTTTAAAATCTTCGGTTTATATCCTGTAATCAGCAGTTTCAACAAGCATAAAAAGGAAAAGTGGTATTACACACTATTAATGTCAACCGGACTTACATTTGGAACTATTTCAGCGTTATATGGTCTTACAAATAATATTATCAACAGAGAGCAATATTCAATTATTATCGGGGTAGTGATAGCAAGTGCAGTTATCCCGACACTTATTGCGAACAAGTTTTTCCTTCCATCCCATCTTCTTGAAGAGCCAGTTCTGGATGACCAATTGCCTGATATTTTTAAAGAGAAGAAGTAAGAGATGTAATTTTAATAAATTTAAAAACAGTAATTTCATGTGCAAAATATATGAGTAAGAAGATACACTTATCGGAAAACCATACACGGTCACTATCATCAAGTCTGATAATTGTTGAGAAGTCTCTGTTGGAACTTGAGGACATGATGCTAAGGCAAAATAGTTCATGCTGTAACGTGCTGATGAATGATGTTGATGACGAAACGGTTGAAACCAATATTTCTGCAATTAAAGAGGCAAAGAGTTGCATCTGCGAACTGGCAGAGAAATATGACACAGCAAAGGAAGAATTAAGCCTTCAACGGGTCATAAATGCGAAACGAGCCAAAATATGGGAGATACTCATTGACACACTTTCAGGAAAAGTTAAAGGTTACGGCACATTCCCAAGGAAATATGCTGCTGAATATGATGGGGATATTAATAGACTGCTTGAAATAATAAACAAGATAAATTGCTAATCACTTAAATTCATTACAATGGAAATCATTAATGTAAATGCATTGGAAATACTTGACTCCCGCGGGAATCCTACGGTAGAAGTTAATTTGACACTTGAAGACGGAACTGAAGCCAGAGCAGCAGTACCAAGCGGTGCTTCAACTGGTGAACGTGAAGCGTGTGAACTCCGTGACGGTGATAAAAAACGGTATCTTGGAAAAGGAGTCCTGAAAGCCGTTGAGAATGTCAACAAAATAATCGCAAAAGAAATTGTTGGTAAATGTTTCGTCAGCCAGCGTGAACTCGACTATTCAATGATTGCCCTGGATGGGACTCCAAATAAGGCAAAACTTGGCGCAAATGCAATCCTTGGTGTATCGATGGCATATGCACGTGCTGAAGCCATAAGTTCTGGCGTGCCGCTTTATCAGTATCTGGGTGGCAGCAATGCCCATCTGCTACCCGTGCCATGCATGAATATCATCAACGGGGGGAAACATGCTGACAATAATGTAGATTTTCAGGAATTTATGATTGCGCCACATGGTGCTCCATCATTTACAGAGGCTATCCGTATGGGTGTTGAAGTATTTCACACATTGAAATCAGTGCTGAAGGGCAAAGGATACAGTACCGGAGTAGGTGACGAAGGTGGATTTGCTCCTGACTTGAAATCGAATGACGAAGCCGTAGAAGTAATTCTTGAGGCAATAACAAAGGCTGGTTATAAACCAGGTGACGAAGTGAGCATTTGCCTTGACCCTGCCGCAAGCGAACTCTGGGAAGATGGCAAATACAAATTATTCAAAAGTACTGGTAAGTTCCTGACCAGTGATGAAATGGTAAAACTGTGGGAAGGCTGGGTGAAACAGTATCCAATTGTTCTTATTGAAGACGGATTGGCAGAAAACGACTGGACTGGATGGGCGAACATGACCAAGTTACTTGGCAAGAAGATTGAAATTGTGGGTGATGACATTTTCTGCACAAATAAAGCCATCCTGACTGAAGGCATACAAAAAGGTGTTGCAAATGCGGTACTTATTAAACTCAACCAGATTGGTACAGTCACGGAAACCCTTGAAACTATTGAACTGGCGTATAAGAATTCATACAACTGCTTTATATCACATCGTAGTGGTGAAACCGTTGACAGTTTCATTTCAGACCTGACAGTTGCTGTTAATGCCGGTCATCTGAAAACAGGGAGTGGATGCAGGGGCGAGCGCGTTGAAAAATTCAACCAACTCATGCGAATTGAACATTCTTTGGGAAGTGCTTCCAGGTTCGCAGGAAAGAAGGCATTTAAAAATGCATAATAAATAAATTCATTCTTGAGTCTTTGTTGTAATAAGTTAATCGATACCTCACTGCGTTCGGCCGTCCATTCGTTCCAGTCCTGCAAATACAAAACAAAAACCCCCTTTCGGGGGTGGTTGTTTTGTGCCTGATCGTGGAGCTGGCGGGAGTCGAACCCGCGTCCAAACATGGAGACCATAAGCTTTCTACATGCTTAGTCCTGCTTGATTTTCATGACCTGTCAGCTGCAGAACAACCTAACAAACCCTTAGTTCCTGTTTGTTTCGCCGTTGGAGCGGAACGATCCTCAGGCTAGCCCCGGATTGCGTGCGTCTCCGTGTCGGGTTGGATCAGGGCTTGACCGCCCGGGAAACGTCCCGTCCCGGCACATGTGCCAGGATAATGCTTAAGTTACTTTGTTCGCTTAAGCAGCGAGAGCGTAATTAGATTCGCCAGTTATTGTTTTGTGACACTGTTAAAGTGACGCGCCACCACACACTGCATGCTTACATACCACCCCTCATGCTGTCAAAACCAAATCAGCCCCTGGAGTATGGCCCAAAAATACAAATTTTTTACGGCCATCTGATCAATATCAGGCAAAAATCCTGCCATAATACGTACATTTGGTAAGTTTCTCTATTTATCACCTATGGAAAAGACGTTAAAGGTTGGAATTCTGCGTGAGACAAAGAATCCTCCGGACAGAAGGGTCCCTCTTACACCTCCACAGATAGTTGCTCTTGAAGAATTGTATCCGTTTGTAGAATTTTTCGTTCAGCCAAGTGATTACAGATCATACCCGAATGATGAATATGAATATCTCGATATCCCTCTTAAAGAGGACTTACACGATTGCGATATTTTAATGGGAGTGAAAGAGGTCGACATAAGAACCCTTATGCCGGATAAGGCATACCTGTTCTTTGCACATGTCGCAAAAAAACAGTCTCACAACCGTGAGTTGTTCAGGGAACTGGCCGATAAAAACATCAGCCTGATTGATTATGAGTATTTAACAACAGACAAAGGTGAACGGGTGGTCGCCTTCGGTAAATGGGCCGGTATAGTAGGGGCATATAATGGGTTAAGAGCCAGAGGCATCAAAACTAACCGGTTTAAACTGAAGCCTGCTTATCAATGCCGCGATCTCGACGAGATGTGGGCAGGTCTCAGGCTGATTGAATTAAAACCCGGGCTCAAGATCCTTATCACTGGTACCGGACGGGTTGCAAACGGCGCCATGGAGACTATGAACGTTTGCAATATGGTCCAGGTTCAGCCTGATGACTTTCTTAACCGCGAATTTGACGTTCCTGTTGTCTGCCAGATAGGCCCTGAACATTATGTAAGGCATAAAAGCAGGCAACAATTCAGCTTCAGCCATTTTACAAGACATCCCGAAGATTACGAATCAGCTTTCCTCCCTTTTACCAGAGTAGCGGATATCCTTATAACCGGCCATTACTGGGATCCCCGGTCACCGGTTTTCTTCACAAAGGATGATATTAAAAAAAGCGAATTCAAATTATCTGTTATTGCCGATATCAGCTGCGATATCAATGGGCCGGTGCCTTCAACTCTAAGGTCCACAACTATTTCTGATCCTTTTTACGGGTACAACCCTGTTCTTGAGACTGAAGAACCAGCTTTTACAAGACCTTCAAACATAACTGTGATGTCGATAGATAATCTTCCGGGAGAGCTGCCGCGTGATGCTTCCCTGGATTTCGGAAAGCAATTAATGAGGAATGCATTACATGATCTTTTTACTAATGCCGGAAGTCAAATGATAGAACGGGCAACAATTTTAAAAAACGGGAAACTTATGCCATCGTTTGCTTACCTTGAAGATTATCTTAAATTTGAACCCTGAACCCTGAAAGTATTGCTGAACGCTAAATGCTGAAGGCTGGCCGCCATGTTCAGCAGGGAAGATATACTCAATAATGCAAAGACCCTTGGATAACAAGCATAAACAACTTTACGAAGATTCAAGGAAAAATATAAGAGTGCGGAACGGAGAAAATAAAACTGATTTTATATTTTTACCGATTATTCCTGTCAGATGAAGATAACCTTTCTCGGACCTGCATATCCTTACAGAGGAGGACTAGCCACATTCAATGAAAGGCTTGCAAGGCAGTTTACTCTGGAATGCAAGGATGTTGACATCCGTACCTTCACATTGCAATACCCTGGATTTCTTTTTCCGGGGAAGACACAATTTACGGATGGACCTGCCCCTGAAGGAATAAAAATAAAACGTGAACTGAATTCAATTAACCCCTTTAACTGGTTAAGGACAGGAATTAAGATCAGGAAAGAAAAGGCTGACATCCTGCTGATTAGATACTGGCTTCCTTTTATGGCTCCCTGTCTTGGCACAGTTGCCAGAATAGTAAAGTCAAATAAGTATACTGTAATCATTTCTGTGGTCGATAATGTTTTTCCGCACGAAAAGCATCACGGGGATACTATTCTAACGAAGTTTTTCATGAATAGCATTGACGGGGCAGCTGTACTTTCTGATGTTGTCCAGAAAGACGTTACCGGATTCAGGAATGATATACCTGTTTGTGTCACTCCGCACCCGCTGTTCGATACCTATGGCAAAAAGCTTGACCGGGGTGTGGCTTTGTCAGCCTTGAAACTTGATCCGGACTGTTCTTATCTTCTTTTCTTTGGAATCATAAGGAATTACAAGGGACTGGATATCCTTATCAGAGCTTTTTCCGATGAAAGGCTGAGGGGAAGGAACCTGAAGCTGATAGTTGCAGGTGAATTTTACGAAGATGAGGCTCATTACAGGAACCTGGTAAAAGAATCAGGTCTTGAAAAGGATATAATATTTTATGATCATTTTATAAGTGATGCGGATGTCAGGATGTTTTTCAGTGCTGCCGACCTTGTTGTTCAGCCTTACAAATCTGCAACACAAAGCGGAGTGACCCAGATCGCTTTCCATTTTGACAAACCGATGCTGGTCACTGATGTGGGAGGATTGAAGGAAATCGTTCCACATGAAAAATGCGGTTATGTGGTTCAGCCTGACCCAAAAGCCATTGCGGACGCAATAATCGACTATTTTGATAACAACAGAAAGAAAGCATTTTCTGAATGCGTGAGGAAAGAAAAAGAGAAGTTTTCCTGGAACAAAATGACCGACGCAGTTACTGAAGTATTTTACAGGTGTTTGCTCAAACAATTGATTAAAGCTCTGTAATTACAATGTAATTACATTGTAATTACGTATTATATCGGCTTTTTATATAGACCCACCGGCTGTAAATTAAATATTTACCTTGTCTTTAACCAGGTAATTGTTCCTTTCGGAAGAATTCCGGTTGATAAGTTCGCCAAGGAAGCCGGTAAGGAACAAAACAGTTCCTATAATCATTGCTGTAAGCGCAATATAGAAGTAGGGGCTGTCAGTTAACAGCGGTGCCCTCATATTATTATTTATGAAAACCAGTTTTTTGATGCCAAGATATGCGGCCATAATGAAGCCGATAAAAAACATCAATGTTCCGAGAGAACCAAAAAGATGCATAGGGCTCTTCCCGAATCTTGTAATGAAACCAACAGTAAGCAGATCAAGATACCCCTTTACAAACCTGTCAAGTCCGTATTTGGAGGTACCATATTTACGAGGCTTGTGTTCAACTATTTTTTCTCCTATTTTGCTGAATCCTGCTTTTTTTGCCAGCATTGGTATGTACCTGTGCATTTCACCGTAAACCTCAATGCCCTTAACCACTTCATTCCTGTAAGCTTTCAGGCCGCAATTAAAGTCATGAAGCTTTATGCCTGAGGATAAACGGGCAGTTCCGTTATATATCCGGCTTGTAAATCGCTTGATAAAAGGATCATATCGTTTCTTTTTCCAACCTGATACAAGATCATAGCCTCCTTCATTTATCATCCTTACCAGGCCGGGGATCTCATCGGGACTATCCTGCAGATCAGAGTCCATAGTTATTACGACATCTCCCTTTGCCTCCATAAAACCTGAATGAAGTGCCGCTGCCTTGCCATAATTCCTTCTGAACCTTAATCCCTTTATGAAGCTTTTTTCACTGGAAAGATCTGTAATAACCTGCCATGATGAGTCAGAACTACCGTCATCAATGAAAATTAACTCGAATTCAAGCTTGTTGGCAATGCATAGTTTCTCAATCCCGCCTGCAAGTTCCTTAAGTGATTCTTCTTCATTGTAAACCGGAACAACAACAGAAAGATCCATATAATCACAATTATTTGACTTCCGGAAAGTCGATTAACGGGTTACCCTCTTTTTTTGCAAAAATCGCTACTATCAGCGACATAATGACTCCATAAAGCATATTGCCAAATATGCCTACGGGTGCCATTATTTCGGGCTTCATCATTTTCTTCTGAATTTTTAAAGCCGCATCCATCGCTTCCTGTGGCATTCCTCTTTTGGCCAATAGCTCTTCCGCGGCAGCAAGTTGTTTATCAATAAGTCCGGGATCGATAACAGCATAAAGAATATAAGTGAATATCGCCATTAAAATGGCGTAATATAGGAATATCACAACTCCTGCACCAACAGCCTGCCCATAGGTTATATAACCCTGCAGATAATTGTCGCGGTACGATTTAATAAGAAAGAACAGCGATACAGCAAGGATCAGAAGAAATACATAACCCTGGGTTTTATTTACTGTCAGATCAAGGAAATACACTACCAGCGTGTAAACTATACCTATCATGCCGAGGATCAGTCCGTTTGTAAGATTTGCTTTCCAGACATTCACTTTTTGTTCCATAGTTTTAATTATAAGTTTGAAGTTGAATTAATCGTCTGACAACAAATATAGTGTAAAAACACAATAGAGCGTCTCTGCTGTTTTGGAATAATTATTTTGTCAGCTTGGTAAAAATACGTATTTTTGCACGGGGTAAGTCTTATACGACCAGCTCCTGCTGAACTCCCCCAGGATCGGAAGATAGCAAGGGTAGGCAGTTGTAGCGGTGCGATGTAAGGAGCTTACCCTTTTTTTAATATATAATGCTCCTTAGAATCTATCCCGAAAACCCTAACCAGGACCGCATCAGAACTGTGGCTGATGTGCTTGAGGGAGGTGGTATAATTATTTATCCTACTGATACGGTTTATGCTATCGGTTGCGATATTAAGGCGAATAAATCGATCGAAAAAATTGCCCGGATGAAGGGACTGAATCCTCAGAATCCGGATATGTCTCTTATTTTTCATGATATGAGCCAGCTTTCGGAA
>JBBSAP010000105.1:0-10818 GCA_038252165.1 Bacteroidales bacterium
CCGAAAGAAAGGTATATCAGTTCAGATGGCGGCAAGGGAGCTCAGATTTGAATGGTTCGAAAGGATAAGAATTGAAAACAATTTCGGCTTTGTGGTGGTGGCTCATAATCTGGATGACAAAATTGAAACAATACTGATCAATCTTACCAGAGGTACCGGATTAACAGGGCTTTCGGGAATGAAACCACTCAGCAACAGGATAATACGTCCACTGTTGTTTGCAACCCGAAAGAAAATAGAAGTCTATTGCAGTGACAATCATATCACTTTCAGGGAGGATAAATCGAATGCCGAAACCAGGTACACAAGGAATAAGATCAGGCATCTTGTTATTCCGGTTCTACAGGAAATAAACCCGTCTGTTAAAGAATCTGTTAATGAAACTGCTGAAAGACTTTCGGGGATTGACGAAATCCTATCATTTTATATCGATGACATAAGGTCACAGATATCGGTAAAAAGGGGTGCAGCAACTGTTTTTAATATTGAAAAGCTAAAAACACATCAGAAAAGCAAAGCATTAATATTCGAGCTGTTCAGCCCATATGGTGTAGCAGGTTCAGTAACCGGAGACCTTCTACGGCTGATGACCGGTAGTACTGGAAAACAGATATTATCCAAAACCCACAGGATACTAAGGAACAGAGATGAACTGATTGTTACTCCCCTGGTGACCCGCAACAGGGAGTATTATGAAATTAATGATGTTGAAGATTTTCTTGCGGTACCCGGAATAAAGTCGGCCGGAATTAAAAATGCTGGACCAGGATACAAAGTTCCCCGGGAAAAGTGGAACGCGAGCATAGATTCTGATAAAATAAGATTCCCACTGATAATCCGGGGATGGGAAACGGGTGACTTTTTTTATCCTCTTGGAATGAAGCTGAAGAAAAAACTAAGTGATTATTTTATCGACAGGAAATACTCGCTTATCAAAAAAGAAAATACTCTTATTCTTGAGTCTGAAGGGAAAATCGTCTGGATAATTGGTGAAAGGCTGGATGAAAGATTTAAAGTTACGGAGTCAACATCACGGGTCTTAAATATTGAATCTGAGGATCTTTTAACTTAACTATTTTGAAAATCGGCGGGATAAGCGAGAAAATAAATTAAAATCCCCGCAGAATCCACAGATTTTACAGATAATGAAAGTCAGAATTTTCTGGGACCATTTATCCCCCTGTCGATCATAATAAGATCGGCCATTGCTATTGCTGCGGCAGCTTCAATAATAACCGGCATTCTCAGCGCTATGCATGTATCATGCCGGCCTTTAACACCCAGTTCAGTCATTCGATTCCGGTTGAAATCGAAAGTCCGTTGTGCCACACCTGTTGAGGAGGTTGGCTTGACAGCTGTCCTGAACATTATCTCGTTCCCATTGGAAATTCCGCCATTTATGCCACCGGAATTGTTGGTCGATGTCCTTCCGGTGCTGTCAATAAACGGATCATTGTGGACTGATCCTTTCATGGAGGCGGCTGAAAAGCCTGAGCCAAATTCAATTCCCTTTATTGCCGGAATTGAAAATACGATATGACTAATTGCTGATTCCACAGAATAAAAGAATGGTTCGCCCAGAGCTTTTTGTGGGTGAACGATCCTGCATTCAATAATACCTCCTATTGTGTCTCTTTCAGTCATAGCTTTTTCAAGAGCCTGATCAATATCGGTCATGCCCCCTGCGGAAATCAGCTTTGCATTAATTTCCGCTGGCTGTAAAATAAGTTTTGCAATTACACCTGCCGCCACGAGTCCCCATGTAATCCGGCCTGAGAAATGGCCGCTGCCGCGAAGGTCGGCAAAACCCGAATACTTAACTCCGGCAACATAATCAGCATGACCAGGACGGGGAACACTTTTAAAATCATCATAGTCTGAAGAGATCTTATCGCTATTTCTGGTTATAAGTGCTACCGGAGAACCTGTGGTTACGCCGTTGCATACTCCGCTTAGTATTTCAGGATTATCGCTCTCCCGGCGGTTTGTGGTACCCTTGCTCCCACTCTGTCTTCTAGAAAGATCCGCCATGAAATCATCAGGCCCGATTGGGATCCCCGGAGGACACCCGTCAATCACAACACCTATTGAATTCCCATGCGACTCACCGAAAAGGGACACTTTAAAAACTACACCAAAAGAATTCATAATGGTTCTTAATTAGTTGCCGGGTTTGTACTTCCTGTAAAAATCAACAGCTTCACTTACCTGAATTTTATCTGCGATGGCTTTGCCAATCCCATCTAAAAAGACAAAATACAATTCATTACCCGATTTTTTCTTGTCCCGCATTATAAGCTGACTGAGCTGATCATCAGGAATATCATGCCTGCGAAGAAGCCTGTATGATTTCAACAGGGCTGTTATCCTGTCGTACTCAGTAGAAGCTATCAATCCTTTTGACAATGAAAAATTTGCCGCAAGTTCCATGCCTGAAGCTACTGCGTACCCGTGCCTGAATGCTTTATAGGCCTCGATGGCATGACCGAATGTATGGCCGAAATTCAGGATTCTCCTTAATCCTGATTCTTTTTCATCTTCAGAGACAACGGCAGCCTTAAAATTCACTGCCATTGAAATACACATTGAAAGAAGATCAGTATCCCTTTTCATTATCCCCTCGTGATTGTTTTCAATTATCTCAAACAGCTTTTTATTGCCAATGAGGGCAGTTTTGATAAGTTCAGCCAATCCTGAGAAATACTCATCTTCAGGAAGGGTTTTCAGCATAGCAGTATCGCAAATTACAAATTCGGGCTGCTTGAAACAACCTAGTATGTTCTTTGTTCCGCCAAGATTAACCCCGTTCTTTCCGCCTGTACTGGCATCAACCTGTGAGAGGAGCGAAGAGGAAACATAAGCACATCTGATTCCGCGCATATATATTGAAGCCAGGAATCCAGCAATATCGCAAACAACACCACCGCCTATGCCAAGTATAAATCCGCTTCTGTCGATACCTGTTTCAATGAGTCTCTCCGCCAGAGATTCAACCACCTCAATCTTTTTACTTGCCTCTCCCGGCCTGACCTGAAATACCGGAAAATCAGGAAATCCTGAACCATAAATACGATGGATGTTGGTGTCAGTTATTATTGCTACTCCTGATTCCGGAAGCAGTTCTTTAACAGATTCCCATTTCGCACCTATAAGGATCTCCGAAACTGAACTTCCTGTATTTATTGTAATTTTTTCCAATTAATAAACTATTGTTCGTTAAAGATATAAATTCTCTGGTTTATTCTGTAAGAATCCGGATGATATGATCAGAATATCATTCTTCACTAAGCTCAAGCCAGCGCATTTCTTTATCATCGAGCAGTTTCACAATTTCTCCATGCCTTCTTGACTTCACAAGCAATTCTTCTCTATCAGACAATCCTATGGTCATTTCATATTCAATTTTTGCTTTCTCGTTCCCCAGGGCCTCTATCTCAATGGTCAGAGCTTCAAATTCGCGCTTCCCTTTAAATGTCAGACCGGGTTTTTTCTCTTTTCCGACCTGTGACTTTAACTTCTCCTTCATTTGTTTCAAGGGTTTACCGGGAAGAGAACTTTTTTCTTCTTCTGCACGTGATTCTCTGAATTGAGTGTAATTTCCGGGAAAATCTTTTATCACACCTTCTCCTTTGTACTCGAAGATATGATCCACAATTTTGTCCATAAAATACCTGTCGTGTGACACAACCAGCACACAACCACTGAATCCCGACAAGTATTCTTCAAGAACATTCAGAGTAAGTATGTCGAGATCGTTGGTGGGTTCATCAAGAATAAGGAAATTAGGGTTCTTCATAATAACAGTCAGAAGATAAAGCCTTCGTTTTTCTCCACCAGACAATTTTCTGATTAAAGTGTGTTGTTTGGACGGAGGAAAGAGAAAATAATTCATGAACTGGGAAACTGACATTGTTTTACCTTCTCTGACTACAACCTCCTCTGCAATTTTTTTTACGAAATCACTTATGGTCTGATCTTCATCAAACTCAATTCCCTGCTGCCTGTAATAGCCAAATACAACAGTTTCACCTTTGTCAACTATCCCGCTGTCTGGCTCAGTTATACCGGTTATTATATCAAGAAGTGTCGTTTTCCCGGTTCCGTTTCGCCCTACCAATCCGGCTTTTTCAAACCTGTTAAAACTGTAGGAGAAATCCTTCAGGATCATTTTATCACCGTATGTTTTGCTTATATTTTTGATTTCCAGGATCTTTTTGCCGATCCTGGAAATATTTATATTAATATTGACTGACTTTTCTTTCTGTTTACCGGCTGCCTTTTCTTTAAGGTCATAAAATGATTCGATACGCGATTTTGCTTTATGTCTTCTGGCCTTAGGCATACGACTCATCCAGTCAAGCTCCCCTCTCAGCAGGTTTCTGGCTTTTTCAGTATTTGCTTTTTCAGAAACTTCCCTGTTCTGCTTTTTTTCAAGGAAATACTCATAATTTCCATCATACCTGAATATTTCATTGTTTGAGAGTTCAAGTATAACATTGCATATCCTGTCAAGAAAGTACCTGTCGTGGGTAACCATCATGATACTTTTTGATGTTTTCAAAAGATACTCTTCGAGCCACTCAATCATATCAAGGTCCAGATGATTTGTCGGCTCATCCAGAATCAGGAGATCAGAATCGCCGGCAAGGACTTTAGCCAGAGCCACTCTTTTTTTTTGTCCCCCCGAAAGAGTGCTCACCATGACACTCAGATCAGTAAGATCAAGTTCGAATAATATCTGCTTTACAGCAACCTCATAATCCCAGGCTTTGATATTATCCATTTTCTGGATCATTATCTGCAGCTGATCCGGATTACCTGCTAAAAGGCATTTCTCATATTCCCTTATTACTTCTGCCGTCTGATTTTCAGAGCTGAATAATTCATCAATTATTGAATTATCCTCATTCAGAACCGGAGATTGCCGGAGGTAAGCTATTTTAAGATCCCTCCTGAGTGTTATTGAACCACTGTCCGAAGCTTCCTGTCCGGCAAGTACATCAAGCAATGATGATTTCCCTGCACCGTTAACAGCAATAAGGGCTATCTTTTCATTTTTGTTGATGTTAACACTGATATTTCCGAAGAGAAGGTGATCTCCTATTCGTCTGGTGATATTATCTGCCTGAAGGTAACTTATCATAGAGAAAACAATATGCAAATATAAAAAGTGTCGGATTAACCCATCCATTATTTGATGCGAATAAAATATAAAACAGATTATAAGACATTGTATTCTTAAACCAGGAGAGATTTCTTTTTGATAAAAAAATCATATTTATTGTTTAGTATCTAAATATATTTTAATTTTATACAGATATTAAACAATTAAAATTATGGAAAAAGAACTCCAGTCTATAATTGACCTTTTTAACAAGATTCTGCATGTCTATTCCGTAATAGATAAGAAGCCAAAGGAATATGGCACAGGTGATCTTCTGTATGTCAGCGAGATACATGCAATTCATATTATCGGGAGCAATCCTGAAATAAACATAACCCAGCTTGCCGAAATGTCGGGAATTACTAAAGGTGCTATCTCGCAAACTGTTACCAGGCTGGTTAGCAAGCGATATATTGCAAAATATAAGGTTATCAACAACAAAGAAGTTAGTTTAAGGCTTTCTGATAAGGGTGTTATAATCTTCCAGGGGTACGAATCATTTAATAATGAGATGCTTTCCTTTGCACAAAAGCTCTATGAAAATGCCGCGCCCCGCGACATAAATATGGTTAAAACATTATTTCAGACCATCTATGATAATGTGAAACAAATCCTGGACATGTATTGATTAATTAGTATCTAAACATTATTTCAATGAAGTACATAGTGGTTTTTTTCATCTCGCTTACTGTCCAGGTTATTTCAGGACAAAATGCTTTAAAAGAATACATAAACATTGGTCTGGAAAATAACCTTGCTTTAAGACAAAAGGAATCAAGCTTCAGGCAAAGTCTTGAAGCATTGAATGAAGCCCGTGGTCTTTTTTATCCAAACATTTCCCTGAACGCCCGGTACACCATATCTGAAGGAGGAAGGGTGATCGATTTTCCTGTTGGCGACCTTATGAATCCGGTTTATTCAACTCTTAATCAGCTGACTTCATCTAATATTTTTCCGCAAATTGAGAACCAGGAAATCAGATTTCTGCGTCCCACAGAGCATGAAACTCGCTTGAGACTGGTTCAGCCAGTTTTTAATACAGATATTTATTACAATGCAAAAATCAGGAAAGAATTTACATTATCAGAGGAAATAAGTCTTGAACAGTACAAAAGAGAACTTGTTGCTGAAATAAAAAAAGCTTACTACACTGTAGGCATGACAGGAAACCTACTGGATATGTTCAGAGAAACCAGGCCTTTGTTGCTGGAGAATATAAGGGTAAATAGCAGGCTGATTGAAAATAACAAAATTACAATGGAAAATCTGCTGCGCTCCCGGACCGAACTTAGTAAATTTGAGCAGCGACTCCAGACTGCATTAAAAGACTTACAGGTTGCCACGGCTTATTTTAATTTCTTGCTGAACAAGCCGTTAAACGATACTGTGATTATCGAGGATCCGTTAAAAACTCAATTAACCGCTATTTCGCAGCAAGATTTCAAGCAAGAGGCTCTTAATAATCGGGAGGAAATAAAAAATATTGAGAAATATGGGCAGATTTCAGAATTAACCATTCAAATGAATCGTTCTTCACGCTTGCCTGATATCTCATTGCTGGCTGACTATGGTTTTCAGGGGGAGACTTACCAGTTCAATAAAAACCACGATTATATGCAGGCTTCAGTAGTTCTGAGCTGGGATCTGTTCAGTGGTTTCCAGAATAAAACCAGGATCAGACAATCCATTATCCGGAAAGAAATGATTGATCGTCAGATAGATGAAATAAAAAGTCAGATTGAGCTGCAGGTGATCAGAGCAATGAATGAATTAAAGGCATCCGAAGCCGGTATTACTGCTGCTGATAGCCAGGTTAAGAGCGCCCGTGAGGGGTTCAGGCTTGTCAGAAGGAAATTTGAAGAAGGTCAGGCAAGCCTGATCGAATTCATGGATGCCAGGAACTCCCTTACCCAGGCTGAGGAAAACCGAATAATTTCGCACTTCACTTATATGTCCAATTATGCTGAACTGGAAAAAGTAACCACATCATTTAATACATTACAAAAATAACAGAGATGAAATCAAAAAATTTTCGTGTTGTCCTTATCCTTTGCCTGCTGACAGCTTGCAGGCAGACAGCCAGGGTAGAACCTGCAGTTGAAACTATAAATGTAAAAACTGCCGATGTGATTTTAAAGAAGCTAAGCATTCCTGCCAGGACAAGCGGATTAGTTGTATCCTCCCGTGATGTTAAGCTGAGTTTTAAAACCGGTGGAATAATTGAGGCTGTTTTTGTCAGTGAAGGCTCTGTTGCAAAACGTGGAGAGCTGCTGGCAACTTTAAATACATCTGAAATAGAGGCACAGGTTAAACAGGCAAAAAACGGGTATGATAAAACCGTACGTGATTTTAACAGGGTGAAAAATCTTTTTACCGACAGTGTTGTTACACTTGAGCAAATGCAAAATGCCGAGACTGCAATGTCCTTTGCCAGGTCCACTCTTGATGCAGCTGATTTTAATCTTAAGTACTCACGGATTATTGCTCCGGAAAATGGCATTATTATGAAGCAACTGGCAGAGAAAAATGAGATTGTTGCACCAGGGTATCCGGTATTGCTTTTTGGCATAAGCGGAAAGCACTGGAAGGTCAGGGCTGGTCTGTCAGACAGGGATTTTGTCAGAATAAGATCCGGCGATTCGTCCAGCGTGACACTTGATGCCTATCCAGGCGTAACATTCCATGCTGTTGTAAGTCAGATAGGCGAAACAGCTAATCTGGCTACCGGCACTTATGAAATTGAACTTGATCTTCAATCAACCGATCATAAGCTTGCTTCGGGATTTGTAGCCGGCGTAGAAATCTTTCCCGAAGCGGAAGATGCATCTTACCTTCTGCCTGTTGGGGCGCTGCTGGAAGCTGACGGAAAAACAGGTTACGTTTTCACAGTAACTGATTCTTTGAAAGCAAAAAAAATAAAAGTGACATTTGGAGATCTTTATGATTCATCAGTGGTTATCATTAGCGGTCTTGAAGGAGTAAAACAAGTTGTAACAGAAGGGTCGGCTTACCTTTCCGAAGGGGACATTGTAAAAATAACTAACAGTAATAAGCAAATTGGGAAGCAACAATAAATAACTATCATGAAAATATCTGAGATAGCTATTAAAAACTATCAGTTTACTCTTGTAGTATTCCTGTCTCTAATAGCTTTGGGGATATATACATTCCTGTCTATTCCCCGATCTGAAGATCCTGAATTTCCGATACCTATTATTCCTGTTTTTGCTATTTATCCGGGCGCTTCGCCAGTTGATATTGAACAGCTTGTGGTGGATAAGATTGAAAAGAGTCTAAGTGAGCTCGACAATATAAAATCGATAAAAAGCACTATAAAGGACGGCGGTGCCTCCGTTGTTATTGAATTCACATCAAACAGTGATCCTGAAAAAAAATTTGATGAGGTAGCCCGCCAGGTAAATAGTGTCAGACCTTCCATGCCTCAGGATCTTTATAGCCTGGAAGTTATAAAGGTTTCGGCCGGCAACACCAACATTATTCAAAGCGCTCTTGTCTCCGAAACGCATTCCTATGCCAGTCTTAAAAAGTATTCTGAGATTATCCGGGACCAGGTATCAGCGATCGGAGGGATCAAAAAAGCAGAAGTACTGGCTTTCCCTGATAGAGAGTTGAGGATTGCAGTTGATCTTCCAAAATTATCACAGTTAAGGCTTTCATTATCACAGATCATAAGTGCTATACAAGGTGAAAATGCTAATATCCCGGGGGGCAGCATTGAACTCGGACCAAAAAAGTTTAATATCAAGACAAGCGGTAATTTTAAAGACATTGGTGAGGTAGAACAGACTATAGTGGGATCCAATCAGGGTCAGATTGTGCATTTGCGTGACATTGCCACAGTAAACTGGAATTATGAGGACTTGCGGTACTTTGGCCGTTATAATGGCAAGAAAGCGGTATTTTTAATCGCAAGCATGAATCAAAAACAGAACATTCACAAAATCAGAAATCAAATCTACACGAAGTTTGATATTTTCGAAAAAACTCTCCCTGCGAATATAAAACTTGAAAGAGGATTTGACCAGGCAAAAAATGTTTCGGCAAAGCTTACCGATCTGCTGTTTGATTTCATTTTTGCCTTCCTTCTAGTATTGATAACTTTAATGCCTCTCGGTTTCAGAGCATCCGGTATTGTCATGATAGCAATTCCTCTTTCTATCCTGATCGGAATAACCGGGCTTTTTTTCACAGGGTTCAGTATTAATCAGCTCAGTATAATGGGCAGCATAATAGCTCTCGGTCTGCTGGTTGATGATTCGATTGTTGTTGTGGAGAACATTTCGAGATGGATAAGGGAGGGTGCCAGTCCGTTTGATGCAGCTATAAAGGCTACCCACCAGATCGGCCCTGCAGTAATTGGCTGTACAGCCACCCTGATATTCGCATTTTTCCCTCTTATGTTTTTACCAGGCATGGCGGGTAAATACATACGTGTTTTACCGGTTTCGATTGTATTTATAGTGCTGGGTTCCCTGTTCGTGGCGCTGACCATCATACCTTTTATTGCCAGTCTGCAGCTAAAGCCTGCAGCTGACCCTCGAGGTAACAAGGTCCTTCAGGCTCTTAACAAAGCTATTGATTTTACTTATGCCAGGGCACTCAAATGGTCACTTCGAAATCCATCCAAAACTATACTTATTGCAATTGTCTTTTTCTTCGTTTCACTGGCCTTGGTTCCCGTTATTGGTTTCAGCCTGTTCCCTAAAGCAGGAATGAAACAGTTCTTTATTACCGTTGAGACCCCAAAAGGCAGCACAATAGAGGAGACCGACAGAGCTGTAAAGTATGTCGAATCGGTTGTAAGTAAAAGACCTGAAATAAACTATTATATGTCAAATATCGGGAAAGGAAATCCTATGATTTATTATAACACCTATCAGAAGAGTGAACAATCCAATCTTGGTGAGCTGCTCTGTGAGATGAACCTTAAAGATCAGCCCGAAATGACCCGATTTCTGGACGATCTACGGAAGACCTTTAGCCAGTATGTCAATGCAAGGATATATGTAAGTGAATTTGAGAATGGCAATCCTATGGATGCACCTATTGCTTTAAGGATCTTAGGAGACAACCTTGATTCAATGAAGACATTAGCTAACAGGATAGAAAAGCAGATCAGATCCACTCCGGGAACAACCTACATTAAGAATCCGTTCAGCGAATCAATGACCGATATAAAGATCGATGTCAATCGGGCAAAATCAGGGATCTTTGGTGTTCCTGCCATCGAAATAGACAGGACATTGCGTCTGGCGCTGGCAGGCATACAGGCAGGTAAATTCAGGGAATCGGACGGAAATGAATATCCGATCATTTTACGGTTGCCTGAGCGCCAGGAATATGGGGCCCACGCACTTGATAATATATATATTTCATCCCTGAGCGGCGCACAGATACAATTGACTCAGCTTTCAACCATAAAATTTGAAAGATCGCCTACTCTTATTCAACACTTTAACAAAGAAAGGGCAGTAACACTTACCTCTTCTGTAAAGTCGAGTAGGTAAGGGGGAGTTTCACCCCCAAACCTCTCTCAGAACCGTACGTGAACCTCTCGACTCATACGGCTCTTCGAACTCATACAACCAGTTAAGGTTGCAGGCAGAAAAAACAAGCTCATCCCCCAATTTGGA
>JBBSAP010000106.1:0-10542 GCA_038252165.1 Bacteroidales bacterium
AACCACCCCCTCATTAAAAACAGAAGTACCTGTCATTCAGAGCGAAACGAAGTGAAGCGAAGAATCTCATACTCGTCTTATTAGTTTTCCCGGACAATAGTGATAAATTATCACGAATAATCGGAACTTATTAATTTCTGATAGTTAATTTATTTTAATTAAATTGCCATTGATAAATCCGATTAATCTGTTTTAATGGATATTGACGAATTTGATGATCTTAAGATCATCCTGTGGATTTTGCTTTTTCTTGTTTTCGGCATTGTTATCATTACGTGTAAACCCGCCCGAAATGAGTATGTAATGACCGTCAACGGGCCGGAATCTCCGGGTAAAATGGGAATTACTCTCGAACATGAGCATATCCTTGTCGACTTTATTGGTGCCGGCAGCACCGGGTATTTCAGATGGAACAGGGATTCGGTAATTGAAAAAGCAATGCCGGTTATTCTTGCCGCAAAGCAGAGAGGTTTAAAAACAATTATTGAATGTACACCGTCATACCTTGGCCGCGATCCATTTCTACTGAAAGAACTTTCAAGGAGAACCGGCATTAATTTTATTACCAATACCGGCTACTATGGTGCAAACAACAACAAATATATACCAGGAAGCTTTTATAGCCTTAACGCTCAGGAACTTGCCGGAATTTGGATAAATGAGTTTAAAAAAGGGATAGAGGATACCGGGATTAAACCGGGATTCATCAAAATAGCTGTGAATCCGGCAGATACACTATCCACTGAACATGAGAAGATCATAACCGCAGCTGGTATAGCTCATCTTGCCACTGGACTCACGATTGCTTCTCATACGGGACCTGATAGCCCTGCATTTGCCCAGATAAGAATACTGAAGGAGCAAGGTATTGATCCTTCAGCATTTATCTGGGTTCATGCCAAGAACGGAACCCTGGCCGGGAACCTGCGTGCAGCGAGGGATGGGGCATGGGTGTCGCTCGATAATATCCGTTCACGACCTGATATTAAACCGGGAGCTGCAAACAGTATTGACTGGTATGCCGAACGAATTGTTGAATTCAAAAAGCAAGGGCTTCTTCACAAAGTCCTGATATCACATGATTCGGGATGGTATGATCCGGGAAAACCCGGTGGCGGAACATTCAATGGCTTTACTGATATTTTCGATGTATTCCTGCCTGCGTTAAGAGCTAAAGGACTTATTCAGAAGGAAATAGATCAAATTATTGTAGAAAATCCTCAGGAGGCATTTAAAATCAGGATCCGGAAATTATGAGTTTTAAAGCTATCAGCTATCAGCTATCAGCTATCAGCTATCAGCTATCAGCTTTCAGCTATCAGCTTTCAGCCAAAGACTAACCAATAACTAACAAATAACCAATAACTAATAACCAATAACGAATCACCAATAACTAATAACTAATAACCAATAACCAATAACCAATAACCAATTACAATCCTCATCAATGAAATACTATTTCCCGGCCGCTATATGTTCATCTTTAGTCCTTGCCTCCTGTGCAGGGACTCAAAAGAAGAATGAACTTCCGAATATCGTTTTCATACTGGCTGATGACCTGGGTTATGGTGATCTTAGTTGTTACGGACAGCAAAAATTCTCCACTCCGAATATTGACAGGCTGGCTAAGCAGGGAATGCTGTTCAGGAATCATTACACCGGATGCACTGTCAGCGCCCCGTCCCGTTCCTGTCTTATGACCGGACTTCACACAGGACATACGCCTATAAGAGGTAACAAAGGATGGGTTCCTGAGGGTCAATGGCCCTTGGCTGCAAGCTCATTTACGATTGCTGAAATGCTTAAGACGGCTGGTTATGCTACCGGAGCCTTTGGAAAATGGGGGTTGGGATATATCGATACTGAAGGGGACCCAAATTCGCAGGGATTTGATGAATTCTATGGCTACAACTGCCAGAGCCTGGCACATAATTATTATCCTGATCATCTGTGGCATAACCATGATAAAATACTGATCCTTGAAAATGACAGCAGCAAGACGGGAGGCTATAGTCCTGATTTGATCCATAAGGAAGCTCTTGGTTTTATCGAAAAGAATAAGGGAAGGCCATTTTTTCTTTTTTATCCAACCACTATTCCGCATGCAGAACTATTTGCAAAAGAAGAATATATGAAGATGTTCCGGGGAAAACTTGATCCTGAAAAATCATTTAAAGGAACCGATGAAGGTCCTGATTTCAGGCTTGGTCCCTATGGATCACAGCCTGAAGCACATGCAGCATTTGCAGCAATGGTCAGGGAACTTGATGACTATGTAGGAGAGATTATTGCAAAGCTTACGAAACTCGGGCTTGAAAAGAACACAATTGTAATTTTTGCATCTGATAACGGACCGCATCTTGAAGGCGGGGCCGATCCGGATTATTTCGACAGTAACGGGCCCCTTAAAGGCTATAAGCGCGATATGTACGAGGGAGGAATAAGAACCCCCCTGATCGTAAGATGGCCAGGCAGGATAGAAGAGGGCTCAGTTTCAAATCATATTTCTGCATTCTGGGATATAATGCCAACATTTGCTGATATTACAGGTACCAAATCTCCGGAGGAAACTGACGGGATATCTTTCCTTCCAACCTTGCTTGGTAAGAGGGGACAGAAGCAGCATGATTATCTTTACTGGGAATTTCATGAGCAGGGCGGAAAAGTTGCAGTCAGGATGGGCGACTGGAAGTCTGTTAAACTTGATATTGATAAGGTTCCGCAGGGTGCAACAGAATTGTATAATCTCTCTTCCGATGAAGGAGAAACAAATGACCTGTCGGCATCCAATCCGGAAATAGTAAAGCAAATGGAAGAACTAACGAAGAAGGCGCATAAACCTTCCGGGGTGTTTCCATTCGCATATGAGAAAGCTGACCTCTCCCTAAATCCCTCCCCCGGGAGGGAGGGACTTTAATCCTTACAGAGATGAAAAATCCTAAAATTCATACCTTCAGATACACCTTTGGCCTACTTGCCCTGGGAACTATTCAGTCTGTATGCAGCCAGAAGGCTGATAAACCCAACATAATTATATTCTATGCTGATGATCTTGGTTATGGCGATGTCAGCTGCTATGGTGCAACACGCCTGAAAACCCCGAATATTGACAGGCTTGCAAATCAGGGACTTCGGTTTACGAATGCCCATTGCACTTCTGCAACCAGCACTCCTTCGCGTTACTCATTGCTGACGGGAGAATATGCCTGGAGAAGAAAGGGTACCAATATACTTCCGGGTGATGCATCAGCTATCATAGTTCCCGGCAGAGTGACTCTTCCATCGGTCATGAAAAGTGCAGGTTATGTTACCGGAGCAGTTGGCAAATGGCATCTGGGCCTTGGCCCTGAGGGAGGACCTGACTGGAATGGTGAAATTAAGTCGGGTCCACAGGACATCGGTTTTGATTACAACTTTATAATTCCTGCAACAGGTGACCGTGTACCATGCGTATTTGTCGAAAACAGCAGGGTCGTCGGACTCGATCCATCTGATCCGATATCAGTAAACTATAAAGAAAAGACCGGAGATTGGCCAACAGGAAGGGAAAATCCTGAACTCCTTAAGATGCACCCGAGCCATGGACATGATATGACAATCGTAAATGGGATAAGCCGCATTGGTTACATGACAGGTGGTAAATCAGCCCTCTGGGTAGATGAAAATATAGCTGATGTTATTACAGACAAGGCAGTAAAATTCATCGAAAACAATAAGGACAAACCATTCTTTTTATATTTCTCGACGCACGATATTCATGTGCCCAGGGCGCCAAACCAGCGGTTTGCAGGCAAAAGCGGTATGGGTCCGAGAGGAGATGCCATACTTGAATTTGACTGGTCGGTGGGGAAGATTGTAGAAACTGTCGGCAGATTAAAGCTCACCAAAAACACCATTATAATTATAACAAGCGACAACGGTCCCGTTGTTGATGACGGATACATGGATCAGGCTGTTGAGCTGCTCGGATCTCACAAACCTGCCGGACCGCTTCGCGGAGGCAAATACAGCGCCTTCGACGGCGGAACCAGGGTAATATTTGTTGTAAACTGGATAGGCACAATAAGAAAAGGGACTTCCGATGCACTTTTCAGCCAGATTGACCTTATGGCATCATTTGCTGAACTCGTAGGAATAACTGTGCCTTCTGAAGGAGGACCCGACAGCTTTAGCCATCTTGATGTTCTTCTTGGAAAATCCAAAACAGGACGCGAATGGCTGATAGAACATGCTTCAAACGGAAGATTGTCAATTATTAAAGACGACTGGAAATTTATAGAACCTGGTCCGGGCGTAAAGATCCAGGCAAATACGAATACTGAAACAGGTAATGATCCATTGCCCCAGCTTTATAATCTCAGGAATGATATTGGAGAAAAGAATAATTTAGCACCTGACAATAAGTCTATTGTTAAAGAATTAACAGAACTCCTTGAAAAAATTAAAGATAATGGAAAATGAAGATATTGAAATGGATTTTGCTCAAACTCTATTTAATAAATAAATATGATCAATTTGAAAGTTGCGTTAGGGTTCGGAGTTGTTGCATTTTCTCCTCTGGTACTATTAACTGCTCCAGGGAAAAATACCAAACCTAAGCCTAATGTTATCTTTATTCTGTTGGATGACTTTGGATACACAGACCTTGGCTGTTATGGGAGCAAATTCTATGAAACACCAAATATCGACAGGCTTGCAAGAGAAGGAGTTCGATTCACTAGTGCTTACGCCGCATGCCCGGTTTCATCCCCGACAAGAGCTTCGATCCTGACAGGTCGATATCCTGTAAATACCGGAATTACAGACTGGATTCCCGGCAGGCAGGCGACAAACAGCGGATCACCTTCCGACAAGCTTATTGCTTTACCATTTAAACAACAGCTTGATCTTAATGAAGTTACCATTGCGGAAGTCCTGAAGAAAAATGGATATTCCACAATGATCTCAGGGAAATGGCATCTTGGCAGTGATCCTAAATATTGGCCTGAGAATCAGGGTTTTGATATCAACAAGGGTGGATACAGCGCAGGGCAGCCAAATAAAAGCAAAATATCGAACGGATATTTCTCCCCTTATGGAAATCCAAGACTTGAAGATGGTCCCGAAGGAGAGTACCTTACTGACCGACAGACTGATGAAGCAATTAAGTTCATTGAAAACTCAGGAGATAAGCCATTCTTCGTATATCTTTCCTATTATGCTGTTCATAATCCAATGCAGGGTAAGGAAAAGCTTGTTGAAAAGTTCGAACATAAAGCTGATTCGATGGGATTGACGAAAATGGAGGCTTTTACACGGGAAAAAGAGTGGATCAGGAAGTCGATGAGCGACAATTTCAAAGAAAGGATAATCCAGAGTAATCCAGTTTATGCAGCAATGATCTACAGTGTTGATGAAAACGTTGGTAAACTCCTGGCCCGTCTCAGGGAACTCAATATTGATAAGAACACAATAATAATTTTTACTTCCGACAATGGAGGTTTGTCGACCTCAGAAGGCTCTCCCACAAGCAATTCACCATTGAGGGCCGGCAAAGGCTGGCTTTATGAAGGCGGGATAAGGGTTCCTCTGATAATCAAATATCCTGGAAAAGCCAAAGCCGCCTCAGTCAGGAATACACCTGTTTCGTCAGTTGATTATTTTTCAACAATTGCGGAAATCACCGGATCAGATATGGAAGGAACGGTTACAGATGGTATCAGCATACTTTCTTTGCTCAAAAAGGATAAAATGAAGCCAAGACCTCTTTTCTGGCACTATCCGCATTATTCAAACCAGGGTGTTGAACCCGGAAGCGCCGTAAGAATGGGAAAATATAAGCTGATTGATAACTTTGAAAAGGGCCGGCAGGAATTATATGATCTTGAAAAAGACATCTCCGAAACAAAAGATATTTCAACCTTAAATCCGGAAAAAACAAAAGAATTATTTAAAATACTGAAAGACTGGCGGGATAAAACAAATGCAAAAATGATGGAACCAAACCCAGCCTGGAATGGTTTGCCCCCAACCCCCTGCCTTGCTACGCCGAAGCGGCTACGCGAAGGCGCAGAAGGGGGCTTTATTTGTGGCAAAGATTAGAGCCCCCTAGATAGGGGGATGGGGGGTAAAACACTCTGTGTAAGTTCTTAAAAATATCTAAAATGATAAGCATTAAATCTGTTTTGGGCTTTAGCATAGCGTCCCTAACAACCTTAAATGTATCTGCCCAGAAAACGAGCCAATTTAAGCCCTGTACGCCGAATATTGTCCTTATCCTGATGGATGATATGGGTTACGGTGACATTGGCCGCACCGGAGCAAATCAGTACCGGACACCCAACCTTGACCGTCTGGCTGTACAGGGAATGCAGTTCACCTGGTACTATTGCCCTCAGGCTGTCAGCAGCGCTTCCAGAGCCGGATTGCTTACAGGCTGCTATCCAAACCGTATAGGAATTTCAGGAGCCCTGATGCCATGGGCTAAAATCGGGATCAGTTCCGAAGAAACTACAATAGCTGAAATGCTGAAAACCAAAGGTTACCATACCGGAATAATCGGGAAATGGCACCTGGGACACCATAATGAATTCCTGCCTTTGCAGCATGGATTTGACGAATACTACGGTTTACCCTATTCAAACGATATGTGGCCCGTTGACTTTGACGGAGTGCCCATCGGATTAAAGGATACGACCAGCAATAAAATGAAGTACCCCATACTTCCACTTATAGAAGGGAATAAGAAAGTGGGAGAAGTGAAGACATTTGCTGATCAGGATAAACTGACAACTGAATATACCGAGCGGGCAGTAAGGTTCATTGAAAACCATAAGAAAGAACACTTTTTTCTATATCTTCCTCATTCAATGGTACATGTACCACTTGGTGTTTCTGAAAAATTCAGGGGCAAAAGCAACCAGGGATTGTACGGTGATGTAATGATGGAGGTTGACTGGTCTGTTGGTGAAATTATGAAAGCCCTCAAAAGGAATGGGTTGGAGAAGAACACGATTGTCATCTTTACAAGCGACAACGGACCATGGCTTAATTTTGGCAATCATGCAGGAACAACAGGAGGTCTTCGCGAAGGGAAAGGGACAAGCTGGGAAGGAGGACAGCGGGCACCATGTATTATGAGATGGCCCGGCGTGATTCCTGCCGGAGAAATCTGCAATAAACTGGCCAGTGCAATGGACATACTTCCGACACTCGCTGAAATAACCGGAGCTGAATTGCCTGTCAATAAGATCGATGGCATAAGCATATTTCCCCTCCTCCTTGGGAATCAGACTGCCTCTCCTCGTCATATTTTGTATTATTACTACAGGCAGAATAGTCTTGAAGGCGTGCAGAAGGATTTCTGGAAGCTTGTATTGCCTCACCCGGGTATCTCATATACCGGAGTTGCCCCTGGTATGGACGGTTGGCCGGGAAAAACACGCAGTATCACTGTTGATAAACTTGAATTATACGATCTGAGGCGGGATCCGGGTGAAAGATATGACGTAGCTGACATGTATCCTGAAGTCGTAAAGGATCTTCAGGCAATTGCTGAGGAAGCCCGTAAGGATATCGGAGATGAAATAACTAATGCTCCCGGGCAAAACAGGAGGAAAGCAGGATCAATAAAGTAGGCAGATAAATATTTAAAACTTATATATAGATACCTCCCATTCCTACTGAAGGGGGATAAAATATGATACTTATAAAGCCCCCTGGGAGGTTGGGGGTAAATAAAATGAGGATCTCTGTGTGACTAAAAAACAGACTATGATAAATCTTAAATCTTTGCTTGGAATAGGTGCCGCTTCACTTTTTGCTGCTAATGCATCAGCTCAGCAGGCTCAGAAACAGCCAAATATCCTCTGGATATCAACCGAGGACATCAGCCCTCATCTTGGATGCTATGGCGACAAGGTGGCCAGGACGCCAAATATCGACAGGCTCGCATCGCAGGGGATCAGGTACACAAATGTGTTTACAACGGCTGCCATAAGCGCACCATGCAGGGCAGGAATTATTACAGGAATGTACCAGACTTCGATAGGTTGTATGCATATGCGGACAACATCCTACAGAAGAGGGGTGGAAAATCCGGTTGAATTCACTGCCGTACCTCCTCACTATGTTAAAGCATTCACAGAATATCTGCGCGTCGCCGGTTATTATTGCACAAATAATTCGAAAACCGATTACCAGTTCTCGAAAGATCCTGTTCCGGCTAGTATCTGGGATGAATGCAGCAGGACAGCCCATTACAAAAACAGGCCGGACAAAAGTCAGCCTTTCTTTGCAGTTTTCAACTGGGTAGGCACTCATGAGAGCCAAAACTGGGATATAAGCAATGTAACAACCGATCCCAAATCTGTCAAAGTACCGCCATATTTTCCTGACAATGAAATAATAAGAAAGAACATTGCCAAAATGTATGATAATATTGCACGACTCGATTCGGTGGTCGGTGCAATGATTAATGAACTCGAGAAAGAAGGTGAACTGGAAAATACAATAATCTTTTTCTGGGGCGATCATGGTGACGGCCTTCCAAGGGCCAAGAGATGGCTTTACGATTCCGGGCTCAATATTCCGCTTATCATAAAATTTCCGGGTAAATCAAATACAGTAAGGGTTGATGAAAGGCTTATAAGTTCAATAGATCTTGGGCCGACAGTTCTCTCACTTGCAGGGGTACCAGTACCAGCCCACATGCAAGGCATTCCATTCCTTGGTAAGCAGACAGGATCGCAACGAGATGCTGTTTTTGCTGCCCGCGACAGGGTTGATGAGTCGTACGACATGATACGCTCAGTTCGCACAAAAGACTACCTCTACATCCGTAATTATTATCCTGACGAACCTTTTCCGATATGGGTCCCTTACCTAAGCAGCATGCCTATATATAAAGAGATGCTCCGTCTTGATGCAGAAGGTAAACTCACAGGTCCGCAGAAAAGCTGGATGGCTTATTCAAGACCCCCTGAAGAGCTTTATGATGTGAAAGCTGATCCATACCAGATCAGAAATCTTATAAATGATCCCAAACTTAAAGCAGTCAGGGATGATCTTAGCAAACGTCATGAAAAATGGACTCTAGAAACAGGGGATATGGGTCACATGAATGAACCTGAGATGATTGAACAGATGTGGCCTGGGATGAAGCAGCCGGTGACTGACATCCCGTATTTTATCATAAACTCAGCAGAAGACCGCGCATCAAAAAACTACCGTACTGGAGGCACGTATTCGTTTCCGATGACAATTGGATTTTATTGCCCGACACATGGCTCATCAATTGTATATACCTTCGATGATAAAGTAAATCCTCACTGGCTATTGTATTCAGGACCATTACATCTCAAACCGGGAGATTACAACATTCGTGTCAAGGCTGTCCGGTATGGTTACAAAGACGGTGACGAAATAAAAGGTACATTTGTTATTACCCCCCAAGCCCCCCTGAAGGGGGGTTAAATCTGGAATCCTATTAGCCCCCCTTTAGGGGGGTATGGGGGGCAAAAATAGTAGGGCAATATTTTTATTATCTTTAATATCAATAACTTAATAATATATATCAAAAATGCAAATTGACTTTAAGCTTCTTACAATCCTTGGTTTAAGCACTGCTGCTTTGCCTGTACTTAATGCGAAGTCTGAAAAAGCGTCGCGTCCGAATATTGTCTACATAATGTCTGACGATCATGCCTATCAGGCAATAAGTGCTTACGGCGGAGCATTGAAGGATTATGCCCCTACACCAAATATCGACCGCATTGCCAGGGATGGAATGCGTCTCGACAGGTGCCTTGTGACCAACTCAATATCAGGACCATGCCGGGCTGTGATCCTGACAGGGAAATACAGCCACATCAACGGATTTGTAAAAAACGAAGGGCAGGTCCCATTTGATGGCTCCCAGCAGACATTTCCAAAACTTCTTCAGAAAGCAGGATATTCAACTGCAATGATAGGCAAATGGCATCTTGGATCAGATCCGACAGGATTTGATCACTGGGAAATACTTCCCGGACAGGGAAGTTATTATAATCCTGAGTTTATAAACAAAAATGGCCATCATATTGAAAAAGGATATGTAACTGAAATAATTACAGAGAAGTGCATAAGCTGGCTGGAGGAGGCGAAAAATTCAGGAAAGCCTTTCATGCTAATGATGCACCACAAAGCACCTCACCGCGAATGGCAGCCCGGACCAAATGAGCTTTTCCTGTACAAGGATGTCACATTCCCTGAACCGGCAACCCTGTTTGATGACTATTCAAACAGGGGAACTGCTGAAAAAACCCAGGATATGACAATCTCCAAAACAATGAGAATTGAGGAGGATCTGAAACTTTACAGGGATAAATCAAAAATGAAGGGTACCGGACTGACCCGCATGGATTCCCTGCAAATGGCTGACTGGAACGAAGTTTATGATCCAATAATAAAAGAGTTCTACAAGGCTGATCTGACAGGAAATGACCTCATCAGTTTCAAATATCAACGTTATCTGCAGGATTACCTTGCCTGCATAGCTGCTGTTGACAAGAGTGTTGGGGAAGT
>JBBSAP010000107.1:0-10004 GCA_038252165.1 Bacteroidales bacterium
ATGAAAAATACCGTCCGCAGTTTCACTTTTCTCCTGAAACCGGCTGGATGAACGATCCGAACGGAATGGTATTTTATGAAGGTGAATATCATCTTTTTTATCAGTATTATCCCGACAGTACAGTCTGGGGTCCCATGCACTGGGGACATGCTGTAAGTGCCGATTTGGTAAATTGGACTCACCTGCCGGTAGCTCTTTATCCTGATTCGCTGGGATATATCTTCTCCGGGTGTGCTGTTGTTGATACTGATAACACATCCGGCCTGGGCACAGGGAATAATCCTCCGATGGTTACGGTATTCACATACCACAACAGTGAACTTGAAAAGACAGGAAGCGTTGCTTACCAGAGCCAGGGGATTGCCTGGAGCATAGATAAAGGAAGGACATGGACAAAATATTCCGGTAATCCGGTTCTTCCCAATCCGGGGAAAAGAGACTTCAGAGATCCTAAAGTGTTCTGGCATAACGAGACAGGGAAATGGATCATGATACTGGCTGTCAGCGACAGAGTTAATTTGTACTCTTCAGCTGATCTTAAATCATGGTCCTTTGAAAGTGATTTCGGAGTGGATGCAGGTGCACACGACGGGGTATGGGAGTGTCCCGATCTTTTTCCTCTTAAGGTTGAAGGAAGCGCTGATATAAAATGGGTCATGTTTGTAAGCATAAATCCGGGCGGACCCAATGGAGGATCGGCAACTCAGTATTTTACCGGGAGATTTGATGGGAAAAAGTTTATCCCTGATGAGAAGGAAAGTAAATGGATCGATTGGGGCACAGATAATTATGCGGGAGTGACCTGGTCGGGTATACCTGAAACTGATGGCCGGAGACTATTTCTGGGATGGATGAGCAACTGGAACTATGCAACGGTTGTGCCAACTACAGTATGGCGAAGTGCAATGACCATTCCGAGGGAACTGAAATTATCATATGAAGATGGAACATATTATCTGATATCCCGACCGGTCAGTGAACTTTCTATTCTCAGGAAAGAATCGAAGACTATTATTCCGGGGGAGGCAGGTAATTTATCGGGCACGGATCTTATCATTGAAGATCCGGGACTAAACCAGTGTGAGATCGAATTTGAATTTAAAATCCCGGAGGGGTACAATGATTCCCTGGGGATAATCCTTGAGAACAATATTGGGGAGAGCTGTATTATTGGCTATTCAGTTGCAGCTAAACATATATTTATCGACCGTACAAAATCAGACACTCATTTTTCAGACAGGTTTGCCGGCGTTGCTACTGCACCTTATGGAGCAGGGAAGACTTTAAAGATGCATCTGTTTGTTGATGCCTCTTCCGCAGAATTGTTTGTCGATGAGGGGAAACTGGTTATGACGAATCTCTTTTTCCCTTCGGAGCAATACTCAAAGCTTAGATTCTTTTCAAAAAGCCCTGGGTCATACCCTGAAATTATCAGGTATTATAAACTGAAAAGCATCTGGCCTGAACAGTAAACATTTACTGGATTACATTTCCTCAAATCTGTGGTAATCTGACAGCTCAGAGGTGATTCGCCTGAGAGAATCACCTCTGATCAACCCTTTTGCCAAAATAATTACATGTCATTCCGGGGATTTTATTCAAACTTTTTTGCACTCCTGGCATTATGACAATATGTAATAAAGAATTCGTAAAAAATGAGGGATCTCCTGATTCCAAGACAGGTGCTATTGTAATTCCTTTAAAAAGGGAATTACTCTTATTCATTTATAAACCAATTATATAAGGATTGTTGTCATTAGTAGTCCCGAGGACTCGGAACGAAGAATCTCAATCTTAAATTATTATTGATCCCCGATACAAATAATCAAAATTATAATTTTAAGCTTATTCCCATGCGTTTCAGGAGTGCTGTCAGCCATACCATCAATATAGCCCAGATTATGGATCCAATAACAACTACCAGTGGATATTCCGATTGTTTATAAAACAATACAGGCAGGCCAGTCATCCATATGAGATAGTAAAGAATATCAGGTGCAAGATAAGTGGTCAGGGAGTTCTGGCCTGCAGGTTTAAAGAATGATGCCCAATCTTTTTTCTTCCAGACATCGGTGACCAGGTATATTATTGTAAATACAAAGAAGCTAATGCCACTGCAGACCAGTCCCCAGCTGGGTGTCGCCTGTATTTTTGATAAAATAAACCACCGCCTCAATAAAAATCCTGCAGCCAGGTAAAAAGCGCCAATGGCAATTAAGTTAATTATCACCATTTTATGGCCTGATGTTATTGATTTTCTAAGAATCAAGCTTGCTGTCAGACCGGTCAGAACAATAAAAGGGACGTTGCCCTCAATTAAAATCCCCAGCAGGGGTTTTACGGGATTAAGGAATTCAAGGAGTTTCAATCCTGAAAGAATATTGAGACCGAGGAAAAAAACCGTGACAGCTGCAGTTTTCAGGATCGATTCACGACAAAACAGGTAGGTGAAAGCTGAAACAAGATAACCCCAGCCTATTAATCCGAGGATTCCCCACCAGCCGGTGATTAAAGATCCTTCATTTACAGGCTGACCTGATTTGAATTTAAGGACAAGCAGGACCAGGATACCCATTCCTGCCAGCCGTAATCCTGTAACTGTAAAGAACTTATTATCTTTATCAACATAATCGTTCCAGATCAGGAATACACCAACGTACATCGACAGGGCCCAAAGGTTTTGGCTCATTCCGGTAAGTTCCGGATTTACCCTTCCTGTGTTAAGCATCAGTACTCCGATTATCAATAAGCTTATCGTCCTTATAAAAATGTGCCTGGTGTTTTCCCGCAGGGTCATCCCTTGTGAGATCCTCCCGGAGAACGAAAAGGGTATTGCCATCCCAACAATAAAAAGAAATCCCGGAAAGACCCAATCAGCAAGTCCCATCCCATCAAAGTCAGCTCTCATATGACCGAGCCATGCGGGAGCAACATCCATATTCAGATCATTTACAAAAAGCATCAGAAGGAGCGTCAGACCACGCATTATATCTATTGAGCTGATACGGTCGGATGACATTGTGATTTTATGGATTAATGATTATTTTTAGAAAATGGCAAGTTATGAAAATAATACTTAACCCCTTAAACGAATATTGACCATTGACAAGGAATAAATATTGCTTCCGGTGTGTCTATTATTAATACCTTAATCCTTTGATGAAATTCAGATTCTTTATTCCATTGTTTATTCTGATATTGTCCTGGTTTTGCTATCCCCTGCAAGCAAGAATTTACAGGGTAACTGTCACAAAAACAGAACCATATTCAGACGGTAAGATTTTTGGAATGGCAGGATCATATGAAAAACTCACAGGTCAGGCATACGGTGAGGTTGATCCGGATAATCCTCTGAACCGCATCATTCAGGATATTCAGTTTGCACCCCGGAATTCCAGGGGAATGGTTGAATATATTTCTGATTTTATAATTCTCCGTCCTGCGGATATGTCAAAAAGCAACGGTCTTCTTTTTCTGAGCCTGCCAAATCGCGGGAATGTTTTGCCCGCCGATACAGTTTTGCTTGGCCGCGGCTATATTTATTTCTGGTGCGCCTGGCAGGGAGATGTTCTCAGAGGGAATAACCGTCTTACAATGAGAGTGCCTTTTGCCGGTGATAAAGGCAGCAGTATTGATGGCATCCTGAGGACAGAGTATCAGGTAAATTCTGAAACTACAACACTGAATCTGAGCAGTGGGTTTTTTACCGGACTGACGCACTATAGCTATGAGACCATAAGCCTCGACAATTCTGGTTTAGCCCTTACAAAAAGAATTCTTGAATCAGATCCCCGCGATACTGTACCTAAAAGCGAATGGGCGTTTTCTGACTGTTCCAAAGGACGGTTTCCCGGAATACCCAGCACAACAAAAATTTCACTTAAAAATGGCTTTCAGCCTTATTATATATATGAGCTTATCTATACTGCAAAGGATCCTCTTGTCCTTGGACTGGGATTTGCTGCAATACGTGATTTTACATCGTTCCTAAGAAATGATCTTAAAGACGATGCAGGATTACGGAATCCAGTCTTTACAGATGAAATGACTGCCAATCCTGTAAGAGCAGCAATTATGCAGGGAGAATCACAATGCAGCAACTTCACGCGTACTTTTTTATTTCTCGGATTTAATCAGGACGAAAAGGACCAGAAAGTTTTTGAAGGTGTGAATTCCCATATAGGAATCCGCCGTATTTCGCTTAATATCCGTTTCGGTCGTCCGGGGGGCGGAGGACTACAGCATGAAGATCATTTATTTCCGGGCAACGATCCTCCCTTTTCATGGGAGATGGAGTCGGATCCCATTTCAGGAATAACCGGAGGGATCCTTGAAAAATGTTTCGCGGCCGGAACCTGTCCTAAAATTATGCAGACACTCAGTTCTTCAGAATACTGGCAGCTGCGGGCATCTCTGACCACAACCGATTCGTACGGAACAAGGGATTTAAAGATACCGGATAATGTCCGGATTTACCTGTTCTCAGGTACTCAGCACACACCTGCATCAATTGCGGATCAGATGAGCGGTTTCGCACAGAATTATAATTCATACAACCCATACCTGCGCGCTTTGATAATTTCTCTTGAGAAATGGATAATGGATGGAACAGAACCTCCTGTAAGTTCATATCCGACTCTTGGAACAGGAACTCTGGTAAAACCTGATAAATTAAGTACCGGCTGGCCGGATATTCCCGGGGTGCCCTATAACGGTAAGGTTAATGAGCTCCCTCTGCTTGATTATGGACCACAGTACGATTTCAAAAATGTAAGTGGCATTATTACCAGGGAACCTCCGGAGATCAGATCGGAACAGCCTTACAAAACATTGGTTCCGAAGGTTGACAATGATGGTAATGAAATTGCAGGTGTGCGCGGCATAAATATCAGGGTCCCACTTGGTACTTACACTGGCTGGGCATTGCGGCGGGATGGATTTGGCAAAGGTGACCTCTCCTCACTTAACGGTATGTTCATCCCCTTCAAAAAAACAAGGAAAGAAAGGATTGAAATAAAAGACCGGCGATTATCCCTTCAGGAGAGGTATGGGTCACATGAGAAATATGTAAAGGCGGTAAGGAAAGCAGCTGAAGATCTGATGAAAGAAGGCTTCCTCCTTCCTGAAGATGCAAAAAATGAAATTGAAAAAGCTGAAAAGAGTAATGTCATGAAGTATTAATAATTGGTTAATATACAGTAGTTTATTGCTATAATTCAACATTTTAAACATCAATAATTAAATTATGAAAAAGAAATGCTTTTATGCGATTGTAACGATTGTTACAAATCTTTTATTTCTGATTATCACGGTCAGTGCCCTTGCCCAGGAGCCGGCACGACCTTCTGCGGCACCTGCGGCCAGACCAGCATTCAGGATGCCAGCACGAGTAGTTTCACCTGAAATCCTTCCTGACAATAAGGTCACTCTCCGCGTCTATGCAAAAGATGCTGTAAAAATCACAGTGTCGGGAGAATGGCAGTCCGGACAGGGTGGTTCAGAAAACCTTGTAAGAAACGATACCGGCTTGTTCAGCCTCACTGTCGGGCCATTGAAACCAGAGCTTTATGGTTATACCTTTATGGTCGACGGTGTAAGAACCATTGACCAGGGTAATGTTCAGTTAAGGCGCGATGGATCGAATTATCAGAGCTTCTTTATAGTTCCCGGACCTGAGTCGGACCTCTATATTAATAAGAATGACGTTGTCCACGGGACAGTTGCTAAAGTCTGGTATAAATCAGGAGTCCTTGGTTTCCAGAGAAGAGCGTATGTTTATACTCCTGCAGGTTATGAGGGAGGCACTCAAAAATATCCGGTTTTTTACCTTCTCCACGGTGCAGGCGGGGATGAAGATGCCTGGACAAATATGGGAAGGGCAGCCCAGATAATGGATAACCTTATTGCGCAGGGCAAAGCCAAACCAATGATAGTGGTCATGACTAACGGTAATGCCAACCAGGCAGGCGCCCAGAACGAGGTTTCACCCATTACTTCCACAGGTGGACAGGACATGGCTTCATATCAGCGCACAGCCGGTAAGTTTGAAGAACATCTTGTAAAGGACGTTGTTCCATTTATCGAGAAGAATTACCGGACTCTTACAGGAAAAGATAACAGGGCAATTGCAGGATTGTCAATGGGAGGGGGCCATACCCAGACCATCACAAATAATAACCCCGGAATGTTCAGTTATATCGGGGTCTACAGCATGGGAATTATGAACATGCGCCAGCTGAGTCAGGATGAGGCAGCAAAGCTTGATCAGGAAAGGATTGCAAAGCTTGCGGCACTGAAAAAAAGCGGGTATAAACTTTACTGGATAGGATGCGGGAAGGACGATTTTGTTTACAGCGGAGTCGTAACCTTAAGGGAGACTCTCGATAAGGTTGGTTTGAAATATACTTATCGCGAGAGCACCGGAGGACATACATGGGCTAACTGGAGGATATATCTTTCGGAATTCGCACCATTACTCTTTAAATAAATCCGTTTGGAATATTATATAGTTCTCTTTAGAAGCATTTAAAAGACATGAAAAAGATATTTTTTGTTTTATCAGCAGTTTTGCTGACAGGGATAATTTTACGGGCTCAGACGCTACCTCAATTGGGCAGGGATCCTGTCAAGAAAGTAATTGGAGCCATGACGCTTGAGGAGAAAGCCAAAATTGTTGTGGGCGCAGGAATGCGTATGGGAGGTGCTCCCGGTGCTCCCGGTGCTCAGGGTGCTCCGGCCGGCCAACCACCACAGGCGCCCACAGGGCCTGTGATTGGCCAGACACAGGCTCTTGTACCAGGCGCTGCAGGTACAACATTTGCCATTCCCAGACTGGGAATACCGGCCACCGTTGTGGCCGATGGTCCTGCCGGACTCAGGATAAGCCCTTCCCGTCAGAATGACAAGGATACATATTTTTGCACCGCTTTCCCTGTTGGCACTTTGCTTGCATCCACCTGGGATGTCGATCTTGTTAACAGGGTTGGCAAAGCTATGGGAAACGAAGTGCTCGAATATGGTGTCGATATTTTACTCGGCCCGGGGATGAACATCCACAGAAATCCACTTTGCGGCAGGAACTTTGAATATTATTCTGAAGACCCGTTAATATCAGGAAAAATGGGAGCTGCAATGGTTAACGGTGTTGAATCAAATGGTGTAGGGACTTCTATTAAACATTTTGCTGCCAACAATGCTGAAACAAACAGGAACTCGCTGAATACTATTGTCAGTGAGCGGGCTCTCCGCGAGATCTATCTTAAAGGATTTGAGCTGGCGGTAAAGGAATCACAGCCATGGACGATTATGTCGTCTTATAATCTGATTAATGGTACGTATGCTCCTGAGAATCACGATCTGTTGACCAGTGTGCTTCGCAACGACTGGAATTTCAAAGGATATGTAATGACTGACTGGGGTGGAGGAAGTGATCCTGTTGCAATGATGAAAGCCGGAAACGATCTTTTGATGCCGGGAAATCCTAACCAGGCGGAGGTGATCATCAAAGCCGTAAAGGAAGGCAAACTTGATATTGCAACTCTTGACAGGAATATTGAAAGAATACTGAACATCGTTATCCAGACTCCTCGTTTTAAAGGATATAAGTTTTCAAACAAACCGGATTTGAAGGCACATGCTGAGATTGTGCGGCAGGCTGGAGCCGAAGGGATGGTACTTCTGAAAAATGATAGTGCGACGCTTCCTCTTCCGGCTAAAACGAAAAAGATAGCTGCTTTTGGAAATACATCATATTCAATAATCACAGGCGGGACAGGTAGCGGTGATGTTAATGAAGCTTACAGTGTGTCGCTGGTTGAGGGGTTTCAGAATGCCGGATACTCAGTAAATGAGAACCTCCGGTCGCTTTATTCTTTTTATGCTAAAGTCGCTGAGGAGGGTAAACAAAGAGGCCGCGGATTTATGATGGCTTCTGACCCGCTTGCTGAGTTTACGGTAAACAAGGATATGGTTAACAGTATTGTTAATGTCACTGATGTTGCAGTTATAACTATCGGAAGAAATTCAGGCGAATTCCGCGACCGCACAGCAGGGGAAGGAGATTTCCTTCTTTCCGCTTCAGAAAAGGATCTTGTAAAACTTGTTTCTGAAACATATCATGCCAAAAACAAAAAAGTTGTCGTGATATTAAATATAGGAGGCGTTATCGAAACAGCAAGCTGGAAGGAGTACCCGGATGCCATTCTTCTTGCATGGCAGGCAGGTCAGGAGACAGGCAATTCGATTGCTGATGTCCTCAGCGGCAAAGTAAATCCGTCGGGTAAGCTGGCTACCACATTTCCGTTGAAATATGAAGATGTTTCATCATCAAAAAATTTCCCCGGGAAAGTCACAGCACAAACACAGCCGCAGGCAGCTGGTGAGCTGGGATTTATGCGCGGACAACCTGCAGTTGTAACATATGAAGAAGGAATCTATACCGGCTACAGGTACTTCAGCACTTTTAATGTTCCGGTATCATATGAATTCGGATATGGGCTCTCATTTACCGGATTTGAATATTCAAATCTGAAGCTCAGTTCAGCCAATTTCAGTAAAAGTATTACCGTATCTTTTACAGTTAAGAACACCGGAACGGTTGCCGGGAAGGAAGTCGTGCAATTATATCTCAGAGCGCCGGGGATCGCTCTTGGCAAGCCGTCATGTGAACTAAAAAGCTTTGCCAAAACCCATGTTTTGCAGCCTGGTGAGAGTCAGGTGATATCTTTGACTCTTGGTGAAAGCAGCCTCGCATCATTTGATCCTTCAGCATCAGCATGGATTGCCGAGTCAGGCAAATATGACGTGCTAATTGGGGCATCTGTTAACAACATCAGGCTTAATGGCACCTTTAAGCTTGCAAAATCCCTGACTGTTAAAAAGGAAACAAAAGCTCTCTTACCAAAAGCAAAGATATATGAATTAAAACCTGTTAAATAAACCTGAGATAAGCACATGTATAAGTAAGAAAATTGCTATTTTTGTCAGCTTGAATTATGACCGCCTTTGGCAGGGATACTGCGGTTAATGCGGGGTGTGGTCACGCAGAGCGTGATAAACTCCGTTGGCAGTCCCGATTACTCGGGATTCGGGACTTAGAGGCCGGAAGTTAAATTGAATATCGGGGTGTGGCGCAGTTGGCAGCGCGCGTCGTTCGGGACGACGAGGCCGGAAGTTCGAGTCTTCTCACCCCGACAAAAGAAAAAGCCTTTCTGCGAAAGCAGGAGGGCTTTATTTTTACTTCAGCTTATGTAAGCTTGCTTACATAAGCTGAAGTAAAAATAAAGACCGCTAGGAGCGAAGCGACTGAAAGGCTTTTTCTTTTTCAGCCGGCCCCATGGAAGTCCGCGATCCCGCATCAGCGGGAGAGCAATCTTCTCACCCGACCATTAAAAATGAATGGCCTTGTAAATTAAATACTTACAAGGCCATTTTCATTAGTAGTACAAAAAGTAGTACAAATATTTATTGAAGTTTTTACATTCATCAATTATAAAGAAGATCTTCTATAATTTTTGCTATTTAGAATAGGTTATTCTGAAGACCCTTCTGGAGCACCACAATAATGTATAGCACATTTGGGCCTCAAGTCCGGTCCTGGCTGGACCAGTAAATTGTCTGTTATGCCTTATTGGGTATAATAGGTAATAAATGCAACAATGTTATACCCGATGAGGTATAATTTAAGCATTAATTGAGATATTATACCCGTAAAGGTATAATATAAATAATAAATATTATCTTTATACCCGAAAAGGTATAAAACATGGAACAAGAATCGATGTCATTGTCAGACTTTCTTAAAGATATAAGAAAGAAGCTGAAACTTACTCAGCAACAATTAGCAGAAAAAGCTGGAGTGGGACTTCGCTTTATTCGAGATCTTGAACAGGGAAAAACTACTCTCAGGATGGATAAAGTAAATCAGGTATTAAAACTTTTTGGTCAGGAGCTTAAACCACAACCAATTAACCGGATTAAACTGATTAATGAATGAGAAAAGCAAA
>JBBSAP010000108.1:0-9798 GCA_038252165.1 Bacteroidales bacterium
TACATTCATTATGAAATTGTTTCCGTTTATTCCTTCATAATAGCTTTTTGCCATGCCTGATGCAAGGAACAGTGCATTCGAAGAAGGAGAGTCCTGCTTGATCAAAATCTCCCCTTTTTTAAAAGTCGCTTCATACCTGTTCTCATTTACAAGTTTGATTTCTGCCTGCGTAAGGTGTATAAAATTTTCCCACTTCACAGGACAGTTTTCACAAGTGTCAATTGTATTCTTTCCCGGCATATTCCTTGAAATTAGGGTTGTTAAAAATAGAGATACTAAGTGAATACAAAATCAATAATTACAAATATCACTATTTTAATTGACATATATCATTCCAGCCCTATATATCTATCAATTCCTTATGTTGCAAATAACATATTTATTGTTAATAAATTAACAATAGTAAATCACTACATTGCAATCAGAAAATAATTCAAAAAACAATATTATGAAAAACCTGTTTAGATTATTCACCGTACTTGTTTCGGCAGCTATATTGTTTTCTTCCTGTGAAGGTCCGATGGGGCCTGCCGGAGCAGACGGAGCTGACGGAGCAGACGGCAAAGATGGGAAAGATGCAAATGAGACATGTAAACTTTGTCACAATCAGACAGTCGTCGATCAGAAGGTGGTCGAATTTAATTTCTCCAAACATAAATACGGTGAAGCTGCTTTTGAAGAGGCAGGAAATGCAGGTTGTTCTCCCTGCCACGAATCGGAAGCTTTCAAATATGTTTGCAAGAATAACGTTCCGGCAACATTTACCCTTAACGCTACCACAGGTAAATATGCAAACGATTATTCAGCAACCACATCTATTGCATATGGGATATTAAGTTGTTCTACCTGCCATAGCAGTCTTCATAAAACATATGCCGGCACAGAGTTTTTCCCATTAACTACTACTGCTGCTGTTCCAATGACCATGTGGAAAGCTGCGAAAACCATTAACCTGGCGCAGGGCGGAGGAATGAGTAATCTTTGCGTTAAATGTCACCAGCCAAGGCCATTGACCACAAGCACTTCACTTTCCGATGGGAATGTTGTTGATTATGCTTCGTTTGTAACCAATCCTACTGCTGACTTTTACGACAGTTCTGTCGGGAATGCCGCACCAAATAAAGTAATTCCATCATACAGAATGCATGTACATTATGGCACTGTCGGTGCAATATATGCCGGCCAGGGCGGAATAGAGTTTACCGGCACTCAGACTTACAGCAGTTCAACCCATACAACTGCAGCATCGTGTGGTGATTGCCATATGGCTCCAATTACAGGCAGAGCCGGAGGTCATACATTTGGAGCCAAAGGTAATTTTAATGGATGTAATGTTTCAGGTTGCCACTCAACACCAATCACATCTTCCTCAACAACTTTCTGGAAAACACCGAGAACCGAGATACAGACATTGCTTAACAACCTTGCCGAAAGAATCAACTCAATTGGCGGGGGTACAAATATCCTTCATAGCGAAACAGATGCAGAATCAAATCTCTGGGCTGGATTAACCACAGGTAATTTTGATGGCTATCTTGATATTTATGATCCATCGACTAATCCGGCAGGCAAATGGAAGAACCCGGGTAATACAAGTACATGGACAACTGAACAAAAAGCTGTAAACACTGCACTCCCGACTTTCCCGACTTTGAAAAATGTGGTCGCAGGGTCAATGATCAATTTCCAGATGTGCCTGAGAGAATATAGTCTTGGTATACATAACTATAAATATGCAAAAGCATTACTGCAAAACTCAATTGATGCCCTGACTACAGCAGGAATTTAGCTGACTCAATAAAATAAGAACAGGGGCGCATTATCAACGCCCCTGTTTTATTTTTTGAAATATCCAATTAAAAAGTTAAATTTGTTTAACCACCTTATTCCGTGAGTTAACTCTATATGAAACTTAAATACTATGCCAGGAACTGGATCACAATAATTGGAATGCTTATAGCATCAATTAATTTTTTGATGATCATCGTATTGTTCCTGATTTCAACAATTTTCAACAAAAGCAATACAAACCTGGGGTTGTTCATTTACATTGTTTTGCCCGGATTCCTATTACTTGGACTGTTAATGATCCCGGCAGGAATCCTGATTTCAAGAAGAAAAAGACTCGCCTCAACCCCTACCGAAAAGAAGCGGCTGCCTACTATTGATCTGAACAATCCAAAACACAGTAAGGCATTTATTGGTTTTACAATTGTGACATTAGTTATTCTCTTCCTTTCCACTTACGGAAGCTTCGAGGCATACCATCTTACTGAGTCGGTGGAATTCTGCGGAACTCTTTGCCATAAAGTAATGGAACCTGAATATACAGCTTACCAGATCTCTCCGCATGCAAATGTAGCCTGTGTCGATTGTCATGTCGGGAACGGTGCTTCATGGTATGTCAAATCAAAACTGTCCGGGTTGCACCAGGTTTATGCGGTAGCAACAAAAACATATCCGACCCCCATCGAAACACCTCTCCATGACCTTCGTCCTGCTAGTGAGACATGCCAGAAGTGCCACTGGCCTCAGAAGTTTTATGCAAGGACCCTTCAGACAAACAGATATTTTCTTACAGATTCGCTTAACTCCGAATGGAATGTTGTTCTCCAGATGAAGATCGGTCCTGAAGTCAGGGATCTTGGTTTTACTGAGGGAATACATTGGCATATAAATCCGAATGTAAATATCGAATATATATCTGATAATGACAAACGTGAGGTAATAACTTATGTGAAGTACACCAATAAAGCAACAGGCGAGGTTACGGTTTACAGAAATCCCGAAACTGAAATATCGGACAGTACAATATCTGCATCCCTGGCCAGGACAATGGATTGCATTGATTGTCATAACAGACCCTCACATAAATACAGGTCTCCATCGGTTTATTTCGATAATATCATGCTTACAAATGAAGTGGATAAAGAGATTCCATTTATAAAAAAGACAACAATGGAGATCCTCAGAAATAATTTCCCCACCAAGGACACTGCATTTATGCAGATTAAAGAAGGGATCATAAATTATTATAAATCAAATTTCAGCGATTTTTACGGGGAGAACCATACTAAAATTGATCAATCCATAACCAGTATTCAAAACGCTTACAGCCAGAACACATTTCCCGGGATGAAAGTGACTTATGATGCTTATCCCGATCATATCGGACATCTTGAATCAGAGGGATGTTTCAGGTGTCATAATGATTCTTTCAGCTCAGATAACGGCAGGAAAATTTCAAGAGATTGCAATCTCTGCCATACTTTAGTCGGACAGGGTAAGCATGATCTTATGCAATTCACAAATATAAGGGACACACTTGAATTTCAGCATCCCGTGGATATCGGAACAGCCTGGAAAGAAGCCAATTGTTCAGAGTGCCATATGTTCCTGTATTAACAAGGGCAAAAGTCTGAGTGTAGAAGTAAATAAAACCCGGCGTACGGCCGGGTTTTTATTTAAAAACAATCTGAATTAGTTTCCTAGCAATCTACTTTTTATATGTTCGCATGTAATTTACAATATTCCAGATATCATCATCCGATATTTTGCCTTCGTATTTTGGCATTTCCCCTCTTCCGGTTTTGGTTTTGTAAAAATGTTCTCCGTCAGTCTGGTCCTGATAAAACGCAACCGAAAAATCTCCCGGACTGTCTTTAAGAGCTCTTGCTTTGACACCATCTCCAAGACCTGTCTTACCATGGCATGACGCACAATTCTTATTGTAAAGGGCCATGCCGGCTTTATTACTTTCTGCTCCCTTTGCAACAGGATTTTTCATAGTTTTAAAGTTAGCTGGAACATCCCATGGTTTTGGTTGAGCTGTCAGATTAAGTGAAAAAAGGGAAACAATCATGACTGATACTAATGAACTGATAAAGAATTTCTTAAAAATTTTCATAATCATCGATTTTAAATTTAACTTATTGGTTATAACTATCGTTCTATACAATTATCGTGCAAATTTTATTTTCTTTAGTCATTCTTAATTTTCTTCTTCCTGGCATCCCTTTTAATCAGGATCAGACTGATTACTGCAAAAAGATAATGTCCCCAGACACCTGCAAGAAGAATGGAGAGAGTTATTATCATCCACATAGGTGGTGTTTTTGTCCACAGCGCCCTGTGAGCGACCGGAACCGAGCTTACTGTTGGCACTCCCCATTTTTGAATAACCTTACGTTCGACATTTCCAAATGTCGGGTTTTCCTCAAATTTTGAAATTATTGTAATATTCCCTTCAGTATCACCTGGAAGATCCGAAGGAAATTCCAGACTCGCATTTCCATCGACATCAAGCGTAGCTTCCCCAATGGGTAAAAGGCTGAACATTCTGGGCACGTAAATCATGATCACCTCATCTGATACCGGAACATCCTTATTGTTTTCAGAGGTGAAGGCTTTCAGCAAAATAGTTTTAATACTATCAACTTCAGCCAGAGTCATTTCGAGCTTAACATCTTTAACTAAAAGTTCCATGTTACCTGCTTCAATGGTATCATTTCCTGAAAACTCAGCATTAAAAGCCCAAAAGCCGTCCTTATTCATCGGAAGGCTGATATTATTTCCCAGGTCAAATCTGGCAATACCTTTATCATTGGTCAGGGATGTTCCAAGTAACTTCTTTCCATCTGATTCTGTATAAAACGAGATATTCATCCCGGACAACGGCATCTCCATTCTGTTAGAAGAGTAGGTAAGAGTTGTTTGCAGATACCTCAAATCCCCTGAGTTCTTAAAATATTGAAGCTGGACATAAGGACTTATAATGTTCTCGTTCTGTGCGGTCAACGGAACCGTAGAAAATATGAAAAACGATAAGGAAATAATTGCTGATGTTATTTTGGGGTTTCTGGCAGACATACCTTTATCGCTTATTTTAGAAGTTCGTCCTTATCCTTTTCCTGCATTTCAGAAATAGAAATAATTGGTGCAATTTTTGAAATCAGCATAAATAACATCCCGAATATAGACACTCCGGCAAAAGTAAGGCACCATTCGATCCAGGTCGGAGAATATTTGATCCAATCCGCCCGTGTATCCTGTATTGGCAAAAAAGGAGTCTCAAGAGTAGGAATAACAATAATATACCTGTTTACCCACAATGCCAGCACTGCAATTATTGCGGCGATTGTTATATTTGGAATTGTCCTGAATTTAGGAAAAGCAATTATTATTCCGGGAAGCAGGATCCCTATATAATTTGCAAAAATAAACAGTGAATAATATTCCGAGAATAGTTTATCGATTAGTATCGAATCCATTTTTATTGATCCATACCATTTTGTAAGATAATCGCTGAAAGTAAAGTATCCGTAAAATGCTGCAATAATAGTGAGCAGAACTCCGACATTTACAAAATGACGTTTTGTTATATACTCTTCCAGGTGGTAGACTTTTCTGAATATCCACATAAGGATAATCAGAAGTCCTGTACCTGAAAAGACAGCTGCAATAACAAAATAGGGTCCAAAAATTGTTGAATGCCAGCCTGGCTGCAGGGTAACTCCGAAAATCCATGCAAGAACCGAGTAAACAATAATCGCAATGGCTATGATCATTGTGGCCATAATCGTCTTTGCCCTTGATAAAAGCTTAATCTGCCTAGGCGTACCATCATATCCTAGAGAAAGAGTTTTATAAAGCTTCATCTTCCATGGCGGTACATTGAGTTCATTATAATCACGCAATATTGCAAAATCCTCGACAAAAGAGAGGTACAGGTAAATAAAACATCCCACCAGGTCGGTGCAAATTGCTATTACGTCCCAGGTTATTGGTGATTGTATCCTGGGGTGTGTAAACAGGAAATATAATCTGTCAAGCCGGCCAATGCAAAAGAAAATGAAAAACGGTCCTATAACCAGCGAAATTACCGTTATAAGTTCTGCCATCCTTATGATGGGTTTCCTCCATCCTGTGTGGAAGAGGTGCAGGACCCCGGAAATGAGGGCTCCTGAATAGCTCAGACCCATAAAAAAGATAAAGTTCACAATATAAAGTCCCCATACTACATTGTCCCTCATTCCGGTTACGATGTGTCCTTTATCTATTTGCTGAATCAGGCCATAAATGCCAACAACGAAAGAAGCAAGAAACACAGAAAAAATAATGTACCACCCGGTACTGGTATGCTCCAGTTCAGGAGTCAGATCTTTCAGAAGTTTCTTATCAGCTTGCATCATATACAGTTTATGCGGGATTTTCAGCGTGGTCCTGTTCCTTTGTATCTATCTTTTATTTTTTCATCATAACCGTCCAGGCCACTCTCTACCGGGAACATTCTCTGAGTGGGGGGGAGGTAAAATACGCTCGGCAAAGTTCCTAATTCCTCCCGGTATCTGTATCCGGCCCTGTCGGTCATCAATTTACTGAACCTCAGGGTCTCTTCACCATTTGTAACTGTATCCTCCAGAATATCTCCAAAATAGATAACTCCCATAGGGCATGCGGAAACACAACGGGGTAGTAAATTCTTCCTTAGGTTATCAGCGCAGAATACACATTTGCCTACGGTTCCTTCAACAGGTGGTATATTGCTTTCCGGGTCATACACATGATCAGAAGGAAGTTTTACCTCAGGATCTTTCCAGTTGAATACTCTTGCGGAATAAGGACACCCGGTCATACAAAACTTGCAGCCTATGCACCGCTGGTTATCTACAAGAACGATACCATCGTCCCTTTTATATGTTGCACCTACAGGGCATACACTTACGCACATTGGTTTATCGCAATGGAAGCATGGACGAGGGAGCCAGTATCTTGCCGTATTCTTATCATCCTGGAGAAGATAAAGTTTTATCCATTCATGATCTTTTGGAAGTAAATGCCCTTCCTGGCAAGCTTCCACACATTTTCTCGCATTCTTGCATTTCGCCAGATCTATTACCATAACAAATTTATGGCCCGGCAATCCTTTTCTTGCTTCAGTCTTAAGGTCAGCTATAGCCTTTTTTGCTGGTTTAATATCGTTCTTGTCAACTTCCACAAGGATTCCTTCCGGTGATAATAGTTTTATTTTTTCACCCGATTTTGGTAGGTCCTTATCTGAACTTAACGGATTACCTGCAATTCCGGCAACAGAAAAAGTACTGATTCCGGCTCCGAGCTTTTTAATAAAACTGCGCCGTGAAGATTCTCCAGTTTTGTTCTTTAATTTTCCTTTCATCCTGAGCCGAAGTATTAATTTATTTTAATGCTCTTTCGATTCATGATAACCTGAAAGCATACTCTTAAAGAGAGATGTTGGACTTGCTCCAAGGGTACAGGTATAAATATGAATAATCATAAATATCGTAATGAAGAATCCCATTGTAATATGCAGGATATCTGTAAGTATCATCCCGCTTATCCCTAAAAACCTGTTTACAACTGTCTCGGGGAAAAGTAACCCAAATCCGGAAATTATCAGAAGAGGAAAAGCCACATACATTGAAAGGACATAAGTCAGCTTTTGTAATGGATTGAATTTCCTGTCCATGGTCACAGGAAACGGATGCTTTTCAGCCTTGAACATTCCCAGGGAATAATATTTAAGCTGTTTCATAAGATCTGAAAGAAAATTCTTTTTTGCGATTTTGTAGTATTTATCGTTGCCTGTTAAGATATTTCCGGTAATAAAAAATATGAAATTGATTGTGAGAATAATTGCGGCAATATTATGCCACTTTACAGCCCTGGCAAATCCAACCACAAGCAAATAATCGGTTTTGTCGGTGTATTGCATGCTGAGGCCCGTTATGATCAGAATAATGATTAACAACGCATTGATTACATGCCATAGCCTGACCCATATCGGATATAAATACATTCTCTTAAGTTTTATTTTGTTTCCCTGATGCCCTGAAAAAAACATGAATTCCAATAATTATCAATACTAAAGCAGAGATTACAATACTCAGAATATTCAGGTACTCATTCCTGTTAGCTCCTATTACATAGGACTGGTTAAGTATAATGCCGTTAAAAAATCCATCTTTCCGCTGCTCCCTGGACTGAAATTTATAAAGGGAGGACATTAGCATTGAGTTCTGTGAATGACACTCATTGCATTTTTTTACCGCTTTCTCCTTAGGATTTATCAGATGAGACACGAGAACAGTATCATTGATCTCAGAATGACACTCAATACATCTTACATTTTTAAAGTGAGATATCTGGTTTGGCAACCATTCATGCTTCTGCAGGATATTAATTTCTTCCTTTTCAGTAAGCAGTTTGAAATGATTGAAGTTAGCATGGCAGTCAAGACAAATGTTATTATCGTATAAAATTGTCTCTTTGATATTTGTGCTGTTTCTGATGTTTATTTTGTAATCGTGCGGTCCATGACATTTCCAGCATGTAAATCCTTCTGGTTCCAGTTTGAAATGAACACTCATCTGGTACTCAGATTCAATTTCTTCGAAATGAAACTTGGCAAATTTTTCATCGCCTCCGTGGCAATCGATACAGTTATACTTTTCCTCCATCCGGAGTTCTCCCGGATGAGGAAATTTGACATATTCTCCAGAATGGCAGTCAGTACAGCTGAAACTCTTATGATTTGACTGATAGAATCTGGTCCTGTCAACTATTCTTTCCGAAAACATCAGGTCTTTTACCTGACGTCCGAGATTCTCGTTTGTGTACTCGTACTTATTCTGGCCGTGGCATTTAAAGCAACGCTCATTGTCCTCAAAAAAAGGAGATCTGAATGTAACAGAATCTGTCTTATTAGAATTTTCTCCTGTATGAACCGATCCTGATGCAAAGTTATGTGCACAGAAAAAGATCAAAGTTCCAAAAAGGAAATATCTGAAATAAGCTGATTTCATTCCACTTATTTAGTCGATATTAGAATCTCACAGTTATATTAAATCCAAAAAGAAAATCACCTTTTGCAAAATCGTTTGTATTGAAAACCAGATTACGCTGGTTTAATATCTGTGAATAATTGGCAGCAAAAATCTGGAATGTGTGCGTTGCTGTGCCCACTTCCCATCCAATTGAAAGGTTTGGTTTAGGCTGTTCATCAAGATCCTGTTTAGTTAAAAGCTGGTCATATTCAAAAATTATCGACTGTGAGCCAAAAACCGTTGCCTTTCCCCCTGCCGATAAACCGAAATTCAGGTTTTTGTATTTAGATTCGTTAGTATACTGGGGAACAGCATTGAAATATATCACAGAAGGCGCAATCTGGAACGAAAAGACATCATTGAATTTCCTGGCCAGTATCAACTGGCTGAAATATGACAGCCTGTGTATATCCCTGTAACGTTCAACCGGTCCGAATGCCTCCTCTTTCCGGAGATCAATAACCATGTTACCGTAATATGAAAGCGAAACAGGCATATTATTATCCTCCGTCTGCTGAAGAATAAGATATTTCCACTGTATATCCTGAAGCTTGTAATCCTTGGTTGTTCCGGCTCCAAGCATCAGTCTGTCGGTTATTCCGTAATTCAGACCCAGCCGGGTGTTGGCAGCACCATAAATACCAAAAAGATTATGATAGTTCTCAATCAGACTGAACCTGTGGTGTATCTGCAATTCCAATCCCCCTTTATACGGAGTTGCGACTGTCTGATTATCTATAAGGACACCTGTTCCGAAAGTAAAGCGAACCGGTTTTGATTTCTCCTCAGGTTTTGTTTCATCCTGGGCTGTTAATGAAACCATGAATGCTGACAGAAGCAGAAATAATAAAGTCTTTTTCATTTTATCGGGTTTAATAGGTTTACAGATTAATTGTTCAGGGCTCCCTGCCCGATCCAGATAAGTATCAACTGTTTTTCAGTATCCAGGGTA
>JBBSAP010000109.1:0-9718 GCA_038252165.1 Bacteroidales bacterium
CTGTGCATGGGAAAGAAAAAAGAAGCGATTGATTTATACAGGCTGGGAATTAATAACGGTGAGATTTCCCAGGAAGAATTCATGACGATTTTTGAAGAGGATAAGCCGCTTTTACTATCACTTGGAGTGAACCGGGATGATCTGCCTATACTGCTTGATTATCTGTTATTTTCAATTTGATGACCGGGTGGTGTCCAGGTCACCATGATACCTGGATGGGGTCACGGATCCCCCGGGGCCAGATCCCTGATCCGGACCCCGGTCAGGAAATCTCCTTCTGTCGTTTCTGAACCCGGTCGTATCATTTTCACGCCTTTTCCTTTCCTGCCTCATCATTTCCTGCCTTTTTTCATCCATCTCTTTAAGGCGTGCAAGCTGCTCTTTTGTAAGGTTTGAATCGAGCTCTTTCCTCATTGCCTTGACATTAGAATCAAGTTCCTTTCTGAAACTGCTCTGGGTTTCGCTGTTAAGTTTGCTGTATTTATTAAGGATCAGGTCAATTTTCTCTTTCTGTGCTTCATCAGGCTGAATAGTTTTGTAAAATCCTTCCCTGAATCGTTCCTCTGAAAAATACATCCTCACTGGTTTGAGTCTATGAAGGCGTAGCTGTGCAGAAGTTAGCATGCCGATAATAAATCCGACGATGAGGGTAATTATTCCAAGTAATACGGGTCGTGTTTTCATAAAATTGTCAAATTCCTGTTAACAGATAAAAAATACTCTCATCATTGGAGCTACCGAGTCCCAGAAATGAATCTATTGATAGTGAACCCTGTACTATGAAGATAGAAATCAATAATAAAACAATGGCAGCAACTCCGGTGAGAGCGATGCGGTAAAAAACACTATTCAGGCTGCGGACAAATTCTACTTCACGAACCACGGTATCTCCTGCAGTTATTATTTTGTCAAGAACCCTGTCGCTGAATCCTTCCCTGAACCTGTAAGTCACACCAGCCTCCGCTATTTTGCCGGAAGCCTTTTCAGGATCGCTCGCTCTGTCGAGAGATCTGATAATTAATTCTTTTAAATCCAAACTTTTCATATCTATCACAATTTTCTTAAGATATTCTTCATTTGTTCCTGAGCTCTTGACAGCCTCGAAAGAACTGTTCCGAGCGGCAGATCCAGTATTTCGGCGGTTTCTTTTGTTGAATAACCTTGCAGCATCCTCATTGCCACTATTATCCGGAATTTTGGATCGAGACTCCCCAATGCTTTGCCGACCAGTTCCGAAGCTTCCCTTTTCTCCTCGGTATCATAGTCAGCAACTTCAAACTCATACATTTCATTGTTCCCTTTCTGTGAGAACGTCGAAAAGAACCTTTTTCGTCTTTTTATTTCATTCAGGGTAAGATTAACAGCTATTTTTTGAATATATGTTGATAGCTTAGCCTCACCCCTGAATTCGGATAGAGAATGGAACAGTTTAATAAATACATCCTGTCCAATATCATCCGAGAACACTGAATCGCCAAGCATGCTTTTTACGGTACGAGCTACCATGTTCTGATATCGGATCACAATTTCACTGAAAGCTTGCTTATCGCCCTCCAATGATGTTTTTACCAGTTCATTCTCGCTCTTCAGCCTGTACGATTCTTTAATCATACTCTTTATAGACAATTAAAATAGGAACAATATTCCCTTCTGTTAATTTTCATTAACATTCTCTTCACTATTCACCAGGTCCAATTCGTAATTATTTGAATATCTGACAAGATAGAGTTTCTGATTTTCAAATCCGTCATTGACGGTTTTTCGTCTGAAATCAAATTCGGTATGAAGGAGATCGGGATTATGTATCTCAGGATGATAAATAAAATCTTTTCCATGTATGGCCAGTCCGGATATAAAATAATAAACAATATCGTATCCCTGCCAGGCATAACTCATTTCAGAAGGTTCGGTCAGAAATTTAGCACGGAAATCCGAATTGAACTGAATTATATCCTGTTGTTTAAAGTCAATCCAGTATGGAGAATAGATCATAAGTCCAAGATCGAAGCATACTTTATGGTCGATATTGTCAAGATATCTCATACCCGGATATCCAAAAACATTCAGGTTGAATCTCCTGGAAAGTGAATGAATATTTGTAAGCGACTCGCTCATAACAGGAGTATCTTCAGAGGCTATGATAATAACATTGCCAGTACGATCGGAGAGCGCATTGGCAAGGCGGTTTATTGAATCATTTCCAAAAACCGACCTGCTGTAAAAAATCATATCCCTGAGCTTAATTTCTTCAAATGGCATTTTGTAGCTCAATTCATTCAGGATCATACTTCCTAACTTGCTGATATCCGCCATATCTTCAGTTGAACTTGAATGAATCAGAACGATGTTGCTGGTCGGATAATCTCCCATTTTCCTCGCTAATGCGTTCTGGGCAACTTCAAGAGTAGAGCCTGCCATAAAGAGGAAAGGATTGTTTTCCAGAACTGAATTATTGTTCAGTTGTACAGGCGAAACAACGGGAATTCCAAGACTTCCGGCATAAGATGCAACAATCGACAGATTGGCTGAATGCACCGGGCCTATTATAAGATCCATTTTATCAAGCTTCCCTGTTCTGATAAGTTTTATAACTTCAACAGTATCACTCTTTATATCAAAAACACTGATATTGATATTAACCCCAAGGGCTCTTAATGTGTCTGCGGCAAGCAATATTCCCTCATACATTTCAACAAATCCAAGGCTCCGGGGATAAATCCAGTCGTCAGAACGATTAATATTGTAGATCTTTTTCCCTTTTACAGTCGATGATGAATCAATACTGTTTCTAGTTGAGTTTTCAGAAAGATAAAAAGGAAGGAGAACCGCTATGTTATATGAACCCCTGAGGTTACTGACCGAAGTATAACCCGAAGGCTTTTCAAGAATTACAACCGGTTCTTCCCGGATAACCTGGACCGTGTCAGCATAAACAGGAACATCTGGCAGCACTTCAGCAATTTTCATCCCCGGTATCCGGAGATAATCACCGACCTGAGGAAAACGCACATCCCTGTTTTCCCTTCTCAACTCCCTGACAGTCAAACCATACTTGCGGGCGATTGAAGCCATTGTTTCTCCATTAATTACTTTGTGATAATAGAGTTTGGCTTGTTGATTGTTAAAAGTTTCCTTTGCATTCATAAACTCTTTCCGGGGAATAGCAATCTCATAACCCAGAGGGAGTTTGTTTATATCAATCCCCGGGTTACTCTTAACGATTTCATTTTCGGAGACACTGTATTTTTTGGCTAGAAAATAGATTGTCTCTCCAGTCTGAAGCCTGTGATAAATAAACCTGTTTTCATCGCGTGCCGTCTGCAACACTGAGGCTGTTTGTAATGGCGGGGCTGCAGTTACAATTTTTTCAGGTATCCTGATACTCTGCCCCTCTTTCAGGCCATTCAGGGCAGGAGGATTTTCCCTCGTAAGTTCTTCTGAAGTGATACCATAAGCTTTTGATATCGAATATATTGTCTCTCCTTTTTTAACTATATGAAGGTAATAGGTAACCCCCGAGATCACTATTTTATCTTTCGATCGTTCAACAGGAACCTGAGACCATACCATTGTACTGAAAAACAGGATGATCAAAAATGAGATTAATGACCTCTTTTTTGTCTGATGATTCATCATTTATATTAGAGTGTTTCCAGAAACTTTTTGCAGTTCTTTTCTATTCTTGATCTAATATCCGTGGTATCAGCCTTTTCAAATCTTTCACCGGTTATTTTCTCAAAAAGCTCTATATATCTTCCGGATACCTGATTGACAAATTCATCGCTCATTTCGGGCACTTTTTGCCCATGCTGGCCCTGAAATCCATTTTCCATAAGCCATTCCCTGACAAATTCTTTAGATAACTGCTTTTGAGGCAAGCCCTTATCAAAACGTTCCTGGTACTCGTCAGCATAAAAATAGCGCGATGAATCAGGAGTATTGATTTCATCGATAAGCATAACTTTTCCGTTTTTGTTACCGAATTCATACTTGGTATCTACAAGAATCAGACCATGCTGCGCCGCAATCCCGGAGCCCCTCATAAATACATCCATTGTGTACTTTTCAATAACAGCATATTCATCTTCCCGGACAAGTCCGCTTTTTAAGATTTCTTCCTTCGAAATATCCTCATCATGACGACCCTGTTCAGCTTTTGTTGTAGGGGTAATTATTGGAACAGGAAATTTCTCATGCTCCCTCATACCGTCAGGAAGGTTTATACCACATATCTTCCTTGAACCTGATTTATATGTTCTCCATGAGCTTCCGGTCAGATAAGCTCTTACTATCATCTCAAGAGGATAGGGTTTGCAAATATGACCGATTGTAACAGCAGGATCTGGTGTGGCAATTTTCCAGTTGGGTACAATATCGCTGGTGGCATCTAGAAATTTGGCAGCGATCTGGTTCAGCACCTGGCCTTTGTATGGGATTCCTCTGGGGAGTACAACATCGAAAGCTGATATCCTGTCGGATACTATCATCAAAAGGTACTTGTCATCAATATTGTAAACGTCCCTTACTTTTCCATTATAGATGCTTTTCTGTCCGGGAAAGTTGAAATCTGATCCTAAAATTGTCTTTTCCATATGATTCTGCTATTATTTCTTCTCTGTGGATCTCTGTGTAATAAAGACTTGCACAGAGGGTTCAAAGAGCTACACAGAGTTTTGAGTTATTTTACCATTAGTTTTATTATCGTTTTCTTCTTTTTCATATGCCCTGACAATCCTTTTTACAAGTTTATGACGGACTATATCCCTCTCATCAAATTTAATAATTGAGATACCTTCAATCGCCCCGAGTATTCTTATCGCCTGCAGCAATCCTGATTCAGATCTTTTGGGAAGATCAATCTGGGTCGTATCACCCGTCATTATAAATTTAGAGCTTACACCCATCCTTGTAAGGAACATCTTCATCTGGCTGATGGTTGCGTTCTGGGCTTCATCAAGAATTACACAGGCATTTTCAAGTGTTCTGCCCCGCATGAAAGCGAGTGGCGCTATCTGTACAGTGCCATCTTCAATCCAGGTCTCGAGTTTCTTGAATGGTATCATATCATGAAGTGCATCGTATAAAGGCTGAAGGTACGGATCGAGCTTTTCCTTCATATCGCCTGGCAGGAAACCAAGTCTTTCCCCTGCTTCAACTGCAGGACGGGCAAGAATTATCTTCTTCACCTCCCTCTCCTTCAACGCCTTTACTGCCAATGCGATGGAAGTATATGTTTTTCCTGTTCCGGCCGGACCTTCCGCGATTATCAGATCATTGGTCTTATAATCGTTTACAAGTTTAACCTGGTTCACTGTCCTTGCTCTGATCGGTTTACCACTCGTTCCGAACAGAATCACCTCTTCAAACTCCCCGTTTGATGCAGATTTCAGATGGGCAGCATCAAAGAAATACTTTTCAATATCCTGTTCTTCAAGACGATGATATTTTTGATAATATTCGAGGATCTCATTGAACTTTTCTGCAAATAATGTTATCTCCCCTTCTTCTCCCATGCATTTCAGTTCATTTCCCCGGGCGACAATCTTAATTTTAGGGAAGAATCCCCTGATCTTATCCAGGAGCGAATTATTTGTACCATAAAAGATTACAGGATCAATATCTTCGAGAAATATTTGTAATTCTGTCATTTAAGCTTAAAATAATCTTAATAATCCCTGCCCTGATTTAAACATTACAACTTTAAGTTATAATTATTCACCCCTGAATCCCCTAAAGGGGACTTTTAATGGCTTTATTTTTAACCCACCTTTAGGCGGAAGGGGGGTGGGGAAACCTCTGTTTAAAAAAGATCCACAGAAAGTCACAAAGTAAGCTTATTTTTTCTTTAGAAGATTATCTTTGTCTTAAGTTTTTTCCTTATGGCGGTAATAACCCTGACAACTGAATGGAGGCCTGACGATATATACAACGGGATAATAAAAGGGAAGCTTTGCAATTTGTGTCCGGGAGCGACAGTTATTGATAATGCTTCAAATATTGCGCCATTTGATATCTCACATGCTTCTTTCATAATAAGGAACACATTCGAGAATTATCCAAAGGGTTCTGTTCATATAATATGTGTTCATTCAGAAGCCCCAAAAGGTTATGGGTATTTAGTAATAAAGGCAAGAGGTCACTTTTTTATCGGGACAGACAATGGTATTTTTAATCTTATACTTAATGCTGATCCTGAGGAAATTATAAGAATCGATACTGACGGAACAAATGATGAACTTGACATTTTTGCAAAAGCCGCATCAGGGCTGCTGGCTGGCAAACAACCTTCCCAGCTGGGTACCCCGTTAAAGAAGATCAGTGAAAGTCTGCCTCTCAGGGCTACGATCGATTCAGACGTGATTATAGGCAGAATTATTTTTATTGACTCATACGGAAATGCAATTTCCAATATAACCAGGGAAATATTTTACAGGGTATTTGATAACAGGGAGTTCAGGATATATATCCAGAGTAATAAAAACTACACCGAACATATTTTAAAAGCATATAATGATGCGCCTGTGGGCGACTTGCTTGCGAGGTTCAATTCGCTTGACCTTCTTGAAATTTCGATTAATGGTGCTAACGTGTCAGAATTGCTGAGCATTGAAGTCGGATCTGCGATAAGGGTTGATTCTACAAACAAAACGGCACCATCCAACCGGTTGTTTTAATAACATTAATGATGACTGACAAAGAAAAAAGCTGCGAAGAGTTCAGAAAGCTCCTTGACATAATTGATGAACTCAGGGTCAAATGTCCGTGGGATATGAAACAAACCAATGAAAGCCTGAGGAAGCTTACAATTGAAGAGACTTACGAACTGGCAGATGCGATTTTTTCTGGTGATGACGACGGGATAAGGAATGAGCTCGGAGATCTGATGCTTCATATTGTATTTTATGCCAGAATCGGCACGGAGAATAACCTGTATTCAATGACGGATGTGTTAAGAGGCATAAATGAAAAGCTTGTTTACCGTCATCCCCATGTCTTTGGTGAAGTTAAGGTATCAGGCGCTACAGAGGTTGAAAAGAATTGGGAACATCTTAAAATAAAGGAGAATTCCGGTTACAAGCCTGTATTGTCAGGCGTTCCTTCATCCCTGCCGGCTATTATCAAGGCCAACAGGATTCAGGAAAAAGTCAGGGGAGTGGGATTCGACTGGGAGGAGCGCAGCCAGATATGGGATAAAGTACTTGAGGAACTCACTGAGCTAAAGGATGAGATTGAAAATCATAACATCTCCAGCATAGAATCAGAGCTTGGAGATTTACTCTTCTCAATAATCAATGCTTCGCGGCTTTACGGAATCGATCCCGAAGCCGCACTTGAAAAAACAAACAGGAAGTTTATTAAGCGTTTCAATTACCTTGAACAGGAGACAATGGTAAAGGGAAGATCACTTCATGATATGAGTCTCGACGAGATGAACGTAATTTGGGAAGAAGCCAAAAAGAAGGATTAGCTGAACTTATAGCTCAGCAGCTGATAAATAATCTTTGCCGCTACAAAATCCGGTGCTTTATTTGCTTGAGAGGGACACAATTCAACAACATCAAAGCCGACAACATTTTTTTTCCATATAACTTCCTTAAGGAAATTTATGATCTCAAAATACCCGGGCCCCCCGGGTTCGGGTGTTCCTGTTGAAGGGATCAGGGAAGGATCAAAAACATCCAGATCGATTGTTATATAGACATTATCGGTAAGTTTATCTATTGCTTTCTGATATTTTGTCTTATCATTATACAATTCATAGGCAGGGAAGATCCTTTCCCAGTCTGCCTCTGATGCCTCTTCCCGCGACATGCTTCTGATACCCACCTGGATAACTGGTGCAAATTCACGCATCCTGGCCATAGCGCACGCATGATTATATGAAGATCCTTCATATACCTGTCTTAAATCTGAATGGGCATCCAACTGAAGGATGGAAAGGTTTTTAAAATGCTCTGAAAAAGCTCTGGCTGACCCTATGCTTACAGTATGATTCCCGCCAACAACTACAGGGAACTTCCCATGGTCAAGAAGGAATATTACCCTGTTATAGACAGCATCAACAAGAGCTTCCGGAGATCTTTTCTCAATTACCGGTTCAACTGTATGGATACCGAAAAGATGCACCTCTGAATCAGTCTCAATATCATAAAATTCAAGATTTACGGATGCCTCCATTATTGCATCAGGACCATTATCGGCGCCCTTCATCCATGTGCTGGTTTCGTCGTAGGGAACAGGAACGATGATTATCCTTGAAGCTGAATAATCATAAACTACCTCATTACCACCGAAATTCATTGCCAAATGGTTTTAATACCGGTATTCTTATTTTTTTGCTTTGGGAGAGCTTTTTTTCTTTTTATTCACAACAGGAGCTGAATTTTCGGCTTCAGTACCGGGTTTTTCTGTTTCAGCTGCTTTTTCAGGTTCTTCTTTTACAAGCATACCTTTTTTCTGAAGAAGGTTATACCAGAGAATTATTTTCTTTATATCGCTTGAATATACTTTCTCCCTTGAATAATCGGGAATAAGCTCTTCAAAATATTTCTTGAGTTTTTCAGATTCAATTTTTGGATCAATGGCCTGACCACCCGATTCTTTCTCAAAGATCCTGTCGAATACTTTTCCCAGCGGCAGATCTTCATTTTCAGTAAAGACCGAGATGTCTTCAAGAGAACTTACCTTGGCCGAACTGAATGCACTGCTTCTTTTACCGGTTTCAACATGTTCAACAATCATTGCATTCTTTCCCTGGGCAACAAATTTGAAAAGGCCCGGTTCTCCCGATATTGATAAAATGTCTTTTAATACCATTTAATTTATTTTTGTCTGCAAATTTAATTTTTGTTGTTCAATGTTTTATCAGACCTCGCTTTTTTTTTAAAAAAATTGACGTCAGTCAATGTTCCTTTCTTTCTTAATCTTTTCATAGGCCTCATTAACCTTCTTGAATTTTTCATCAGCTGTTTTCCGGAACTCCTCTCCAAGATGACTCACTTTGTCGGGATGATATTTCACAGCCATACGCCTGTAAGCTTTTTTTACCTCCTCATCGGTTACAGCCGGCTCAATTTCAAGAATCTTGTATGAAGAATCAGTTTCAGGGACAAACATGTTTCTTATTGACACATAATCGGATGTAGCAATTCCGAGATATCCCGACATTTTTTCGACGGCTTCAATTTCAGATGCATTGATGGCGCCGTCGGCAATGCTGATATTGAAAAGAAGATGAAGCAGCTGAAGCCGTGAGGAGTAATCCATGTTCTGACTTATCTGGTTACAGACATCTCTTACCGGGATATCCTTTTTCAGAATATCCTTCAGCATTAAAAGAGCCTCACGTGCGCTTGACTGACCGAATTGCCTGACAAAGAACTGTTTCACGTAATCGAGTTCCGATTTTACAACCTTTCCATCAGCTTTCATCATAGCTGCAACAAGGACAAGAAGGCTCATTCCAAAATCACCCTGAGCCGTGCTCTGACCCGGCGTGATGTATCTTGATGTTTGAATTGTGGTACTGTCAACCATTGAACCCACCAGAAAACCAAGCACTGCTCCGAGCGGTCCCCCCATTACGAATCCAAGGCCTCCTCCTATCCACTTTCCAAAGTATCCCATTAGTTAGTGTCTGTCCATAATGTCTCCCATTTTATTAACTTCCGCTAGTTTTTTGATGCGCAGGGGGATTTTTGGCAACAAAAACCATCTC
>JBBSAP010000110.1:0-9662 GCA_038252165.1 Bacteroidales bacterium
CCTTCAAAAATGAGATCATTTTTGATGCGCCATCGCATAGGTGTAACACCTTTCTGTACAAGTTCCTCCCCGAAGCCTTCAACGGCTTCTATCACAATCTCATTCTGGTCTGTCACAGGGTTGCGGCTGAAACTAACGCCTGCCAGCTTTGAGGGTATCATTTCCTGAATGATGACAGCGCATGTCAGGTTAGATACACCGCTACGCCTGACATACTCATTATTGGTAAGAAACGTTGCAGAATCCCATACCTTGATGATTGCATCCAGAATATTCCCGACGCCACTGATGTTGATAAGAGTCTGAAACTGACCTGCAAAGGTGAAATCTTTTGAATCTTCGGCAGTAGTTGAAGAACGAACAGCGTAAATCTTGTCCGGCAGATTAACCAGCTCCTTTTTGAGTTCCTCAATGACAATCGCTCCTTCTTTAAGATATCTTTCATGTGCCTGTATGGTTACAAGATAGGAAAGAGGGATATTGAAACCATACTTGTGAAGAAAGATAAGCGAGTTGGCTTTGTTGCCTGTCACGTCCGATTTCAAGCCTGCTCTTAGTTTTTTTATGAGAGTCTGATTTTTCATCCGTCTGATTGTTTTCCTTTTTTGGAGCCGGTTGACACTATATTTGTTTAACCCTGTTCTCAAGCACTTCAGATATTGAATTAACAACTGCTTTAACAACATATTGCCGATACGTTCCAACCGGGCAGCCTGCATAAATACCTGTTGTTTTTCCTTCCCTGAAAGTTCTTATCAGTGGTTTATCCCAATCAGGATAGGGGACCGGTGCAAAGGTATCGTATTCAGAAAAGGCCTTGAACTTTTTAATCGCATGAAAAAACATAAGGTCGGTGTTTTCAGCTATGAATTCAGTAGGTATCTCAAGAGCATAGTCAAAGCCTTCGTTGATAGCCTTACAGTAAGCTGCGTATGTAGAAAACTTCCTGTTCCCCGGATCCCAGTACTCATCGGCATATTCATCCTCACTCCAGACTATTTCCCATCTGCCCTTCCATTTTTTCATTACATCCCGCATATCTTTTTCAACAGGATACCTGAAGAGATGAGCTCGCCGGTCCTGTGTCTCTTTTTTGAACGGATGTCCGTGCTTTGACAGTATTAGCATAACGCTGGCCTCATCGGGTAGATTTGCCAGATGATCGAGTGCCATCATAACATAAGCTTGCCGCATAAATGGCTGATTACCTGTCTGGTCGGCAAAGATCACTTTACTACCGCCGCGGACTGCCGTATGAACCATCGGCATAGCAAATGAATAATCTTCAAAATCAGAATAGACCGGACTGGAATAGTTGTGGTAAACTATGGTCTTGCAATCTTCTGCTCTGAGCTCTTCGACAGACTTAAGAATTGTATCTTTAACCATATATCTGGCATGCCGGATGACCACATCAGGATATTTCTCCAGCAGCGCTTCAGAAGCGTCTTTAAATACTTTCCTGCACTGGTATTCCCATGCCACTTTCTTTTCGGGCAGAAGGTGGCCGTAATACCATCCTGCTACTTTAGCCGCTGTCTTTTGGCAAACTTCAGGTATGCCGGTTTTACCGTCACCTTTATAAATGAAATAACCGTGATCTGATGGATTCTTTTTCATGCCAGGCCCCCGCCAGGTCACTTTGCACTCTGTGTAAGGCCGTCCGTCTCTGGTAACAGACGATCCGTACATATCTACCAGACGAACCGGTTTGAAAGGTTCCCTTGCCAGAGGATTTGACGGGTCAATAAGAGCAATACCCCTTTCCATCAAAATAAGTGGTCGCAGGAATGCCGGAAGTGAAAATGCAAAAACATGAGCCATAAAATTAGTGTAGAATAAGGGATCAAAATCTTCAGGCATTCCCATGTCGGCCAGGATAATACCGGTCTTGCCAACAGATCTGATATCCTGTGATTTGAAGAACACCTCATAACCATACTGGTTCCCAAAGCGCAAGCGACTCAACCATTTAATCATATGAGTCTTTAAATAGTTTTGAATAATCTATTGTTATTATCATTCAATAAATGAGAATTCACATTCTGATATATCTCCTTGAACCAATATGTATAGTTATCAGGATTTTCAATAATATCTTTGTGAAGTTCATCATATGAAACCTTTTTCCAGTTATCAACTTCGGTTGTATTGATTACGGGATCGCTGTCGTAAATACCTATAAATACGTGATCAAATTCATATTCCGTGAGCTCATTATCGAGCTTCTCTTTATAAACGAAACTGAATAATTCCCTTAATTTACAGTCTATTCCCATCTCTTCAATTAACCTGCGATTAGCCGACTCTATGTCAGACTCCCCGGGGGAAGGATGAGTACAGCAGGTATTTGTCCATAGTCCCCTGGAATGATACTTATCAAGAGCTCTTTTCTGTAAAATCCATTCACCGTTTGAATTTATTATAAATACAGATATTGCCCTGTGAAGTAAAGCCTTTCTATGGGCCTCGATCTTCTCCATAACTCCGACAGGATTATCGTTCTCATCAACCAATATCAAATATGTTCCTTTCATACAGTTTTAACAATCTTAAACTAACCTCAACTTAACTGACAGGTATGCTTTGATTAAAAGTAATAGCTTACTGAAATCATTAATCCTGATCCTTGTCGTTACAATCTTTTGTGCAGGCGTTCTTTCTATTTTCTTCAGCAATTTTAAATAATAGGTATAGCCAATAAACACAGGCAATTTTGCATTTTCAGGTAGATTCCTGATCCCTGTTAAAGCAACTGTAAAATCTTCTTCAATATCCCATACTATTTTATCCTTGACTTCCTTTCCAAAGGTACTGATTTTAATATCATGGAGATAGCCTCTTTCAAGGTCATAAATATCATTTTTAATATCCCGTAAAAAGTTTACTTTCTGAAATGCAGCTCCCAGTTTCATCGCCGGGTGTTTTAATTCTTCATACCTGCTCTTATCTCCATTTACAAATATGCATAAACACATAAGTCCGACAGCCTCTGCTGAGCCATAAATATATTCGTCTATTTCGGGTTTACTATAACTCCCGGTTTTTACCAGATCGGCTTTCATGCTTTTCAGAAATGCCTGTATAAGGTCATCCGGGATATTATACTTTTTTATGGTAATCTGGAAAGAATGCAATACAGGATTAAGACTAATTCCTTCTTTAAAAGCCTTATAATAAGAGCTTTCAAACTCTGTTAAAAGATCTTTTTTATTATAATCATGAAATGTATCAACAATTTCATCAGCAAATCTTACAAATCCGTAAATACTGTGAATTGCTTTCCGCATCTCCTTATCCAGACAACTTACTGCAATAGAAAAGGAAGTACTGTAACTATGTGTTACAATTTTACTTATTCTGAAAGATACATCATCGTATAACTGTTTCATTATTAAAAGTATATAAAAACCCCGGCTGAAGCATAATGGAAAAGAGCAAAGCTATAAACCTCATCATTGTCTGCACCACCTTCGAGCAACCTGTATCCGGCCTTAAATCCGATACGGTCAGAAAGCCTGTATGTTGCAGCGACAAGTACATCTTCTGCTCTTCCCTGTGGGGCAGCCAGAGCATCACCTTCAACGAGAAGACCCAGGTTTTCATTTAAATGACAGAATAACCTGAAATTAATAATTGGAACAAAACCGACATTTGTCTTTTCAGCCTCCAATCCGGGAGATGAAAGCGCAATCCTGGCATCTCTTATTTTTGCAGTAAATCCAAGACCAAACTCGAACTTCGGTTTCTTAACTATATCATAACGATATGTCAGCCGGTACGAATTAAACTTATATGTACCATAAATGTCGGTATTTGCCGGAAACATCTCCCCTGCGAAATCAATGTCATTTGATACGCTTCCGCTGGAATTGGTTGTAAGCGGAGCATATAGAGCAGACAATGTGTGGCGGGTACCAATTGTATAACTGACCCTTATCCGGTAAAATAGTTCAGGCGATGCGCTCAGATCTTTGTTAAATGAGAATAATGTACCCTGATCGCCCGGTATACGGACATTATTATATCCGGTACTTACAACTCCGGTTTCAAAATCAAATGTTAATTGTGCAAAAACCCCGGAGTAATTGACAAATAGAATTATTACCAGAAATATCAAAAACCTGTATTTACTTTTCATTTTTAAAATTTTTATTTCAAGCTATTAATAAATATTGAAAGTGCTCCGGAATTGTTTATCATCTCTATCTGCTTCTTGACAAGCTCAGCTCTCTTTTCATTGAAATTTGACATCTCTTTCTGCAGATCAATCTCATCTGTAAGAAGGTCATATGCATTTATCTGGCCCTTTTCAAACCTATCCTGGTTAAGCGAAATATTCTCTTCAAAAAGTGATATGTTCTCCTTCGACATACCAGCCTGATACTCTATCTGCCTTATCTCTTCAGTAATCCTCAAACTTGTATTGTTTACAAGTTTAATTTCATCTTCCAGCCTCGATTTAACCCCTTTTGTTTCGAGTATTAGCTGCTTTTCCTTGTTTCTGGTGCTGCTGCCGGAAAGAATCTGAAATCTAAGGTTAAGGCCTAAATAGCTGCTTCCATACCAGCTGCCTGAAAGAAAAGGGTTAAACGTATCGGTATACTGGGATGCACCAAGGAAACCCTCGAAACCGATAGATGGTGTATATTTCATTCTTTCTGTCTTTTGCTGCTGCTCAAGCAGCTCAGCTCTTAATCTCAGGTTATTCAATGAAAGAACAGAATCTAAAAGAACATCTGTATTGGCCTTCTTCATAAAGCCCTCCTTAAATGGCGAAAAGTCAAAACTACCGTTAAGAAGCGTTTCCAGTGACATTCCTGAAAGAAAACTCATATATATCTTTTCCCGAGTGAGGGATGATGAAGCTGCTATATAATTTGAGAGAGCATTATTATGGTTCAGAACGGCCTTGTTTAACTCGGTCTTCAATACTTTACCCTCTTTAAATCTTGCCATGATGAGTTCTTTTGTTCTCGATGTGCGAAGTGTGTCGAGTTCAGCGGAGTGAAGCTGCTCCCCCATGAGCCAGATGTTTGAATAGCTTTTAATTACCTCCATTATAAGATCATTTTCAGCAGCAGCAGCATCAGTATTCTTAAGTTTCTCATTTATTCTGCTTTCAGCCACACGGCTTTTTATTGAAAAGTCGATTATCGGCTGGTACAGGTTTATTCCTGAATTCTGCTGCCAGGGGGTTCCGAATTTTATCGGCCTTTTTTCGTCAGTGGGTATGGGGTTGAACTGGCCCACAGGAATAATCTGTGAAGGTATTATCGCATTGTACCTGTAGTTGTAATTCAGCGACAAATCAGGAAGATAATTCTGATAAGCAGAAGATGTCTGGAGTTTTGCTATCTCAATATCAATCCTCACAGCCTGTATATTGCCCTTATTTGCCAGAGCCGAATCTATGCAGGGTAAGAGTTTAATTTCCTGACCGTATAATGCTGATGATGCATTTATCAGAAGAAAATATATTATTAATTTAGTACTGGTTTTCATGTTTTAAATATTTATGGATGATCAGCCACGGAAGACTGCAGCCGGTTCAACATTATTAATTGTTCTTACAGAGAAGAAAAGGGAACTGCCAACAGATATTAACACTGTCACCATAAAAAGCGCAAGGTATTCCCTTATACCATAGTCGAATACAAGGCCCGCATTAGAAACACCAGCCCTGAAACCTTCAAGAATGAACATTGCAATTGCAAAACCTGTAAATGCAAAAAGGAATGACTGTGTAAGAATAAGTTTTGTTATATAACCGTTTGTAGCCCCGATAGCCTTAAGTGTACCATAATCTCTTATCCTGTCGACAGCCGAAGAATAAAGAGTAAGTCCGATAATAAAGAACCCGCTGATTATAGCAAAAATGATAAGCGATCCAAAGCTTATTCCGATGTTCGTAGAAAAGGTTATATAGCTTATGGTTGTCTTTCTTAACTTTTCAGAATTCCATGCTTTTATACCATACACCGATCTGTTTATGTTGTCTACAACATCGTCAACTGCATAACCGGGTTCCACCTGCACAGCTATTGTACTTACCTTCGATTCAGGAAAGGAGGTATAAGATCGTGCCTTTGATAATGTTGTATAGAAAAATGACCCTGCAAATCCTCTTGCATTTTTAGTCTGTACCTTTATCGTTGCACTTTTCCCGTTTATCTCAACTCTGGTTCCGATTTTTACCGGAAAATCGAACTGAGTCTGGTCGTAAAATTCTGCCGACACAGCTTCATCATCGTTTAGCGAAAGCAGGTTCCCTTCATTTATTGTTTCAGGTTTTGGTCCAGCAATAAAGTTAGGAGCTTCACTGCCAATAATAAGTACCGGTGCAAGCTTGCCATTCTCGAATTTCACTGTAGCTGCTGCTGCTACAATAGGGTATGTATTCTTTACACCTTTTATGCTCCTCAGCTCTCTCACAAGGCTCTCATTGAGTTGTGGAAGTTCATTGGCATTTCTTGAAATATTATCTATAACCCATATCTGGCCAATATCCTGTCTCGAGTTTTCAACAAGTCCTCCCATAAGACCTGTTAGAAAACTCAGAACTCCAATCTGCTGACCAATAAGGAATATACTTACAACAATACTTATAATTACTCCTATGCTCTTAACTTTGTCATACCTGATGAACCTGTAAGCCGTTACGATCATAATTACCTGTTTTTTAATAAAATTACTGACTCAACCTTAGCATTGAGAATAAGTTCGTTATCTCCATCGAGTTTAATTTTTACCTCGCGAACAAGCCTGTCTTCCTGTTCACTTGTTTTCCCGGAGAACAACGACTTCTTCTTAAGATAAGGTGAAAGGAAAATTACTTTCCCCCTTGCAATAATGGAATCACCTCCGATATACCTTATTTCTGCATCCAGACCATTGCTAAGCCTTGTGGCGAAAAGTTCATCCACCTCTGTCCTGACAGTTATAGCTCCTGAGGGAGCAACCTCTGCGAATGAATCAAACTGGTTTAACGCACTTCCTTTTTTTACATGAAGCTCGAGAAGAACACCTGCATAAGGCGACCGCAGGATCCTCCTTGAAGCTTCAGCTTCAGCATACCTGACCTGTTCAGATACCTCACGAAGCCTGGCTTCGGAGAGTATTAAGGAAGCATGGCTTTTTTCAACAGTAAGTTTAAGTACTGAGACCTCGGTCTCAAGGTCATCAAGATTCTGCTTCGTCTCGGCTCCTTTTACGGCCAGCGTTCTTACAGATTCCAGCAGCTTCTGCTTATTTTCTAACTTAACTTCCGATTCGCGAAGATTAAGATTATCAATATCTTTCTGCGATTTCTGTGACTGGTACTGACTCCTTAATTGTGCTAAACGTATCAGTTCCAGTTCATCATCAAGTCTAATGAGCGGTTGATCTTTTTTGATGCTGTCGCCGTCATATCTGTATATCTCACTAACAACTCCCCCGGTTGAAGCTGCAAGGCTGATTATCTCCATTTCAGGCTCAACTTTTCCCACGCCAACCACTTCAGAAACGTCAACCAGAGAACTGTTAACAGGAGGAGATGTAATAGCTGAACTTTCTTTACTATCCTTGCTACCTCCGCATCCTGCAATAATTAATGGCATTATTATAAAGTAAAATTTCTTATTCATTTCTTTTATTTTTTATTTTTCTGTTTTATTGATAATTATTGATTTTAATTATGAAAGATTTCGTCCTCGGAAGGTTTGTCTGAAGCGATCCCGCTATTTACATATATGATCCTGTCAGCAAAGGGTTTTAGTCTCATATCATGCGTAACAACAATAACTGATTTACCTGAATCAGAAAGCATTTTGAGCTCTTCCATCACTATGGATACGCTCTTTATATCAAGTGATGCCGTCGGTTCATCGCATAGCATAATTGAAGGATCTGTTACGAGCGCCCTTGCAATTGCTACCCTCTGTTGCTGACCGCCGCTCAGGTTTTTTGGAAGGCTGCGCATCCTGTCTTCCATATTTACCTTCCTTAGCGCAACTTCGGCCCGAAGCCTTGCCTCCTTCTTATCGATGCCTGAAAGCCGGAGAGGGTGTATAACATTCTCTAGAGCATTCAGTGGAGCAAGCAGATTGAAATTCTGAAAGACAAAACCTATGTTTTTAAGCCTGACTCCTGCCAGTTCCCTGTCGCTGAGATCATTTACACGCCTGTCATTAATATAGACATCGCCCGTGGTGGGGAAAATAACACATCCAAGGAGTGAGAGAAGAGTAGTTTTTCCTGATCCTGACGGACCTATTATAAGTGTAAGCTCCTTCTTCCTGAATTCGTAAGTAGTGGGCTGTAGTGCCATTATAACAGTGTCGCCCGCTTTGTACTCCTTACTAGCATCTTTTATCCTGGCTGCAATTTCCATATTAAATTAATTGTATATGAGACTTAAACAATTAAAGTACTAAAAAGTTCTAAAAGTAGTAATAAAAGTACGTAAATGAACTAAATATTATTATTTTTGTTATTGAATATTAGGTGTACGCATCATGAAAAAAAGTGAAATACTAACATCTGTAATCAATCAATTCTTTGTTTTTGATGATGAAAACGGCAACAGGGACGATTATTCGATTGATGAATTTATTAGTTATCTCAATGCAAATAATAGCAGGAAAGAGCTAGAGATCAGAAAGATCTCAGGAGATAACGATGCATGGATTCAAAAGGAATACCGTAATTCAATAACTGATATTTCAATATTACTTGTACTAATGTACCGCTATGCAAAAGGGTATATTAAAAAAGCGCTCAGCGAGAGTTATTTGCATACGGCAGATGAGTTTTCATTTCTGATCACACTTATGACATATGAAAGCCTGAGGAAGAATGAGCTGGTCACCAAACAGGTAATGGAAAAAACATCCGGGACAGAAGTGATTAATAGGCTTATAAAAAGAGGAATGATAGTTGAAACTGCTGATAAGAATGATAAGAGGAGCAAAAGAGTTGCAATAACACAAGCCGGACGGGATGAGATCAGTTCAATAATTCCGGTAATGAGTAAGGTTTCTGAAATAATTGTCGGAAACCTTGCAGATGAAGAGATAAACAGCCTTGCTTATCTGCTTAAAAAACTTGATCATTACCACAATGATATTTACCTGGGAAAAAAGTATTTACCTCTCACTGATATATGGAGTGAAACTGTTCATTAAACAACCTGATCATTTTCTAAGGATGACAATTCTCCAAAACAAAGTTGTTTGAATTTCATTTATTTGGAGATATCTGGCATTGTAACAACCGGTGTTTCCTCTGCTTTTCTCCTTCAGATATCCTTCTCGGATATTTAATGTACCTGTTTTTGTTCATATATTATGATTTTAATTGTGTTATTTAACATTATTTAACATATGACTGTATATATCTAATATACAAATATATAATATCAGAATATCAGGATATAAATAACAATAACATCACAATATGTCTAGATAAAATGAATAAAATGTGAACATTATATTTTGAATGCTGTTTATAGTTCAAAGTATAATTTAAATAAAATTAAACATTATGAAACACCCATGATTTGGCAAAGCACAAACACGCATGAAAATTAAGTTACTTTGTGTTTGTTATCTAAACAAACACAAAGACTATGGGAAAGAGCAACATTGAATTTGAGCAGATAATCGACAGGGGCTGTGGCC
>JBBSAP010000111.1:0-9505 GCA_038252165.1 Bacteroidales bacterium
CAAACTCTTCATTGTAAAAATTTGTTCTTTTTGTCTTTTCTAAAGATCAATCCTACTACGCTCAATTCTAAATACTAACAAGTTTTTAGCGAGATAGTCATATCTCGCCTGGTTGCTACTTCATTAATTCAAAGAACTTTTATATTTATCCCCTGACTTGCACCAGGAAATCCCGTACTTTTGGGACGTCAAAGATAACGCTTCAAAAATTCCCTGCAAAGAAAAAAATATTTTTTTTCCCTGTATCAAGAAATAATTCCCCGGATGCCCATCCTGTCAAATGAAAAATGTATTTTCGTGAATATTTATCTATTATGTCGAATGTAGTTATCATCCCTACCTACAAGGAAAAGGAGAACATTAAATCGCTTATTAAGACAATTTCTTCACTCCCTGTTTCATTTGACGTACTTGTCATCGATGACAGCTCTCCCGACGGAACAGGAACCATCGTTAAAAACCTTATACCTCTCTATCCTAATGTCCATCTTATAGAACGTCCCGGCAAACTCGGTCTTGGAACAGCATATATTACCGGTTTCAAGTGGGCCCTTGAAAAAGGATATACCTATATATATGAAATGGACGCTGACTTCTCACACAATCCCGACGATCTCGTAAAGCTTTTTGAAGCATGCAACGATCAGGGAGCCGATGTGGCAATCGGTTCAAGGTATATAAGCGGGGTTAATGTCGTGAACTGGCCCTTGTCAAGGGTGCTTATGTCCTACTTCGCATCTGTTTATGTAAGAATGATAACAAGGATGAAGATCATGGATGCAACGGCAGGATTCATCTGCTACAGGAGGGAGGTAATTGAAAACATTAAGCCCGATCAGATAAAATCAAAGGGATACTGCTTCCAGATTGAAATGAAGTTTACTGCTTATAAGCTTAAATATAAGATTGTTGAAATACCTATAATTTTTACCGACAGGCAACATGGAACATCCAAAATGACAGGCGGTATATTCAATGAGGCATTATGGGGAGTCCTGAGGATGAAGGTGAGAAGCTGGTTTATAAAATATTCCCCTGATCGCATGGGAAAGAGGGATAAAAGGGGTGAGGCAAAATCCGGCAAATCTGATGTATGAGCAATATATTCATAAAAAATGCCACTATCGTAAATGAAGGAAGAACCTTCAGGGGAGAACTGCTGATCACCGGGGAGTATATTTCCTCTGTTGAACCCCCCGGCCAGATACGAATTCCCGAAAAAACGCGTATTATCGATGCCTCAGGACTACTTCTGATCCCTGGCGTTATTGACGATCAGGTTCATTTCAGGGAACCCGGTCTTACTGACAAGGGAGATATCTTCACTGAATCACGTGCTGCTGTGGCAGGAGGCATTACTTCTTTTATGGATATGCCAAATACAAATCCGCAGACAGTCACAAATGCCCTTCTAAATGAGAAATTTCTTCTTGGATCCGAGAACTCCCTTGCAAATTATTCATTCTATATCGGGGCAACCAACACGAACCTTAATGAAGTGATGAATGTTGATCCTTCGGGAGTTTGCGGAATAAAACTTTTTATGGGGTCATCAACCGGCAACATGCTTGTCGATAATGAAGCAGCATTAAGGAACCTTTTCTCAAAAGCAGAATTACCTATTGCCTGCCACTGTGAAGCAGAACCAGTCATTAGAAGAAACAGTGAAATTTACAGGGGAAAATACGGGGAAGATGTTCCTGTAAAAATGCATCCCCTGATCCGCAGCCGCGAAGCTTGTTTCCTCTCTTCATCATATGCAGTTGCACTTGCAAAAGAATATAATACCCGGATTCATATCCTTCATCTTTCAACAGCTGATGAAATGAAGCTATTCAGCAATGAACTGCCGCTTTCACAAAAAAGAATTACCGGAGAGGTATGCATTCATCATTTGTGGTTCGACGAAACGGCGTATGACGAAAAAGGAATGCTGGTTAAATGGAATCCTGCCATCAAGACAAGGTTTGACCGGGAAGCCCTGCTGAACAGTACCGTTAATGATGTTATCGACATTGTAGCAACCGATCATGCGCCTCACACTATTGAAGAAAAAAATAACAGTTATTTCAAAGCTCCATCCGGCGGACCTCTTGTTCAGCATTCTCTTGTGGCAATGCTTGAACTGTGGCACAGGAAACTGATATCTGTCGAAAAAATAGTGGAAAAAATGTGTCACAATCCTGCCATACTGTTTAAAATAAAGGAGAGAGGATTCATAAGGGAGGGTTATAGAGCCGATCTCTGCCTTGTCGATTCGGATGACCCATGGACCGTTTCAAAGGGTAACATACTTTACAAATGCGGGTGGTCACCGTTCGAGGGCACAACATTTAAATCAAAGGTGGTTACTACAATTATTAACGGGACTATTGTTGTTGATTGTGGTGTGATCAATGAAGATTACAGGGGACAGAAGCTGGCATTTGACAGGTAGCATCATCCTAAGCCCCTCATCAGCGGGGCGAACCAACCTTCCTTACTACATACCTGACAGAATTACGTGTCCTCTGTTCAAGTAGTATTTCACGGTCACTGGTAATCAGGCTGATTGCTTCAGGAGTATAGTGCCTTATCGATAATATCTCCACATCTTCGTTATATGCTGCTGCAAATTCGGTACTCAGATCCATTATCAGCAAATCTACCTTTGTCCGCTCATCATCGATGCATACGTCTATGCTCACTGCGCTTGCCTCCACAATATTCACCTTTATTCCATGCTGGATAAAGAGGTAAAATATCCTGCTCAGGTTTTCACCCATTGCAAATGAGAAATCCTTTGGCACTATTGAGATCATTATCTGATTCTCTTTTTTTACAAAAACAGGAAGACCATGCTTCACTGATGTTTCGGATTTAATAATTGTTCCGGCCTCCCAGGGTGAAATAAAAGATTTTACATAAAGGGGGATGTTTTTATTATGAAGCGGCTTAATAGTTTTAGGATGAATAATTTTTGCCCCGGAGAAAGTCATTTCAACTGCTTCCCTGTAAGAGACTTCTTCAAGCTTACTGGCATCGGAGATCCATTTTGGGTCAGCATTCAAAAGTCCGGGAACATCTTTCCATACTACAACTTTTTCCGCATCAAGGATATTTGCCAGGAGAGCAGCCGTATAATCGGATCCTTCCCTTCCCAGAGTTGTAGTCTGGCCCGCAATGGTGCTTCCTATAAATCCCTGCGTCACATAAATATCTGACTCCCTGAAATTAAAAACGCTTTTAACTCTCGCGGTGCTTTCATTCCAAAGTATGTCAGCGTCACGGAATCTGTCGTCGGTAATAAGGGTTCCCCTTATATCTGTCCATTCAGCTTTCAGACCGCTGTTCTTCAGGAATGACGCAACAATTATTGTTGCCCAGATCTCACCGTATGAGACAATCTGATCATATTCAAAATCATAGCTGTCGGCTTCTGATTTCTTAAGATATTCTTTAAGCCTCGCTACGGAAATGTCGATTTTGCTTTTTTCTGAATCTCCTGCTGGAAAAAGCTCCTCTGCAACAGACAGATGATAACTGTAAATGTCTTCCAGCAGGTCCTTGTAACCCTCATCCCCGGCGATCCAGGTTTTAAGCACCGTTTCAAGAGCATTTGTAGTCTTCCCAAAAGCAGAAACAACTATAACCAGCTTTTCTTTTACCGCTGAAACTATTTCTTTAAGATTTCTTATTCCATTGGCATCTTTGACCGATGCACCGCCGAATTTATATACTATCATCTGCCTGGTTTTGGCCCAAAATTATTATTTCCTGATTAAATATCCCGTAACTAATTAGTGCCTAGAGTGCCTAAAGTTAATAATTATAGTATAGAACGCATCAGCATCTTTTGTGCTCAGCGATGACATTTAATGCTTGTAACACATAAGGTAAAGACATGATCACGAGTGTTTCCTAGAGCATGGCTCGGAACTTGACAGGCCAGGCTACTTAAGTACTGATTTGTTACAATATCCCTATTGTCCGGGAAAACTAATAAAACTCATCCCATGGTGTTTTTAACCTGATGTCCAATTATAGCATTCCTTTTAGTAAATTTGACGATTTATTTTTCGCAGATGAAAGAGAATGGCATAACAAAACTCTATTCCGGTCACCCCGCACTGAACGAACTTCTTTCTTTAATTGATTCTAATAAGCCGGAAACAAGATGCAGTATAGCCGGGTTAACGGGCTCGGCAAAATCCATAATTGTGTCCCATCTCTTTCAAAACACCCAGCTCATCCATGTAGTAATAATCCCGGAGAAAGAAGAAGCAGCATACTTTTACAATGATCTTGTATCTCTTTCGGGTGATGAAACAATTTTCTTCTTTCCGTCCTCTTTTAAAAGGTCGGTCCAGTATGAGCAGACTGAACCTGCCAATATAGTCCTTCGCACTGAAGTACTTAACCACCTTGCCTCAGGGAAAAGAAAAGGTGTAATTGTAACCTACCCTGAATCCGTAATGGAGAAAGTTATCAGTAAAAAGAATCTGAAGAAGAATACGTTCCAGGTTAACAAGGGAGATAAATTGTCACTGGATTTTCTGGAGGAGATGCTTCAGGAGTACAATTTTGACCGTGTTGATTTTGTCTATGAACCCGGACAGTATTCAATCAGGGGTAGCATCGTTGATCTCTTTTCATACGCTGCCGATTATCCTTACCGTATCGATTTCTTCGGTGAGGAAGTTGATACAATCAGAACATTCAATCCTGATGACCAGCTTTCGGTAACTATTCAAAATCAGGTTTCAATAATTCCCAATATCCAGGACCTGTCGATTGAGGAGATCAATGATTCCTTTACTGACTTTCTGCCTCCCTCGGCTGTTATCTGGACGGAAGACGGAACATTGATCAGGGAACGCATCAATAATATCTGGTCACAGACCGCACAGAGAGAAGAATCGGGGCAGATTTCCGGAAAAACTGAGCTTGTTATGACAGGCAGCAGATTCATTGAGGAGTGCGGAAAATTCAGGACCATTGAGTTTGGGAAGCAGGGGATCTTCGGAGCTGAATTAAAATTCGAATTTCATACCGGGCCTCAACCGGTTTTCAATAAGAACTTTGAACTCCTTTCCGATAAACTCAGATCCAATAAGCTTGACGGCTACCAGACCTTCATTGTTTCGGAGAGTCAGTCACAGATAGACAGGCTCAGGGATATCTTCTCGGAAATCAGTCCGGATGTTCATTTTGATCCGTTATTGCTGAATCTTCACAGCGGTTTTACTGATAACGATCTGAGAATTTCGGTATTCACCGATCATCAGATATTCGACAGGTACCACAAATTCAGGATAAGAGGTTATTTTTCAAGAAAGGAAAGCCTTTCCGTAAAAGAGCTTACCGGACTTAATCCGGGCGATTATGTGGTCCATATAGATCATGGGATTGGGAAATTCGGAGGACTTGAGAAGATTGAAGTAAACGGGAAAATCCAGGAAGCCATAAAGTTGGTTTACAGGGATAATGACATCCTCTATGTGGGTATCCACTCACTTTACAGGATATCGAAGTATAAAGGAAAGGATGACTCGGAGCCCAGGATATACAAGCTTGGCTCCGGAGCATGGCAGAAGCTTAAGCAAACCACAAAGAAAAGAGTCAAGGATATTGCGAAGGATCTTATCAGTCTTTACGCCGAACGTATGACTGTCGCCGGTTATTCATTTTCACCCGATTCCTACCTTCAGCGCGAGCTTGAAGCATCTTTTATTTATGAGGACACACCTGATCAGCTTAGCGCTTCGCTTGCGGTGAAGGAGGATATGGAAGCAGCTCATCCGATGGACAGGCTTGTGTGCGGAGACGTTGGTTTCGGTAAAACCGAAGTGGCAGTCAGAGCCTCATTTAAGTCGGCTGCCGACAGCAAGCAGACAGCTATTCTTGTCCCTACAACGATTCTCGCACTTCAGCATTACAAAACATTTTCTTCGAGACTTAAAGGATTCCCCTGCAATGTTGATTACATAAGCCGGCATAGAAAACCGGCCGATCAGAAGAAAATATTAAGCCAGCTTGCCGAGGGTAAGATCGATGTCATTATAGGTACTCATAAGCTTGTGGGACATGATGTTAAGTTCAGGGATCTGGGACTGCTTGTTATCGATGAGGAGCAGCGATTCGGCGTATCTGTAAAGGAGAAGATTAAGAAAATGAAGGCAAATGTCGACACGCTGACACTAACTGCCACTCCCATACCACGTACATTGCAGTTTTCCCTGATGGGAGCACGGGATCTCTCTATAATAAATACTCCGCCTCCGAACAGGATGCCCATAATTACTGAATTGCATGGCTTCAATGAGGAGATAATCAAGGAAGGAATTGAATATGAGGTATCCCGTAACGGGCAGGTATTTTTTATTCATAACAGGGTTGAAAACATCAGGGAGATCCAGGCAAAGATCAGCCGTATATGTCCTCATGTTAAAACTGCTGTTGTTCACGGGAAAATGATTGGAACAGATATCGAAAATGTGATGTTTGATTTTATCCAGGGTGATTATGATGTCCTGATTGCCACTACAATTATTGAATCGGGACTCGACATTCCAAATGCCAATACAATATTTATAAATGATGCTCACCATTTTGGCCTTTCAGAACTTCATCAGCTGCGCGGGCGTGTCGGAAGGTCGAACAGGAAGGCTTTTTGCTATCTGCTTGCACCCCCGCCTGATAACCTGACACATGAAGCAAGGCGCCGGCTTAAAGCCATTGAGGAGTTCTCGGAACTGGGCAGCGGTTTTAATATTGCCATGCAGGACCTCGACATACGCGGATCGGGAAATCTCCTGGGAAGCGAACAGAGCGGTTTCATTGCGGATGTCGGATTTGAAACTTACCAGAGGATTCTTAATGAAGCACTGGCTGAATTAAGAGAATCTGAATTTCCTGACCAGCAAGCGGAACAAAAAAAACCGGACCTGCCTGTCAAAGAAGAAAAATCAAAGGTTTATGTATCAGATTTTCAGATTGAAACTGACCTTGAAATAATGTTCCCCGATGAATATATCTCAAATATATCCGAGAGGATCAGATTATACAAGGAGCTTAATGAGATCGCAACCGAAGAGGCGCTCTTATCATATGAAAAAAAGCTTCTCGACAGGTTCGGTATTCTCCCTTCTGCTGCATCAGCCCTTCTGGATATTGTGAGAATCAAATGGATCGCAATTAATCTTGGAATCGAAAAAATACTCCTTAAAAATAATCTCCTTATTGCTAATTTTATTTCCGATCCGGGATCGGAGTATTACCGGAGCTCATTATTTGTAGAGGTAATGAATTATGTTAACCGCCACCAGAAAAGGATGTCTGTCAAACAAAAAGAGTCAAAGCTGAGCCTGACTATAACCGATATCAGATCTGTTAAATCAGCAATTGAAATGCTTATAGGTATTTTACCAACCTCCGCTAGCGCGGATTTGTAATCCGTGATAAGGGGAAACGTATTGGCACGGATTGCGCTTTGCTAAATCCGCGCCAGCGTGGTATTTTTCAACACTTCGAAATATAATTTTTCTTTCTTGAATCCCCTTTATTACCTTTGCATAACAACTCATTGTAATGAACCTGATTTACGACATAGGAAATACAAGCAACAAACTGGCAGTGTATGACAAGGGGGAAAAGGTTTTCTCCGTTCGCAGCAAAGGATTCAACTGTGATGATTTAAGTAAAATGCTCTCGCCTTACACGATTGAAAAAGGGATAATTTGTTCGGTGAAAGTGCTGCCGGAGTTCATATTTGATCTGATCAGCATCAATATACCAAAGGCTCACATTCTTACATACAAGACAAAACTTCCTTTTAAAAATGAATATAGTACGCCTGAAACACTGGGGCCCGACAGGATTGCCGCTGTAGCCGGTGCATATTTTATGCATCCTGGCAGGAATATCCTTATTATTGACGCAGGAACCGCAGTAACTTACGATTATTTATCCGGAAAGGCTTACAAAGGAGGAAATATCGCGCCAGGGTTAAGCATGAGATTCAAGGCATTGCATAAGTTTACAGCAAAGCTGCCCCTGTGTTCTACCATTGAAAGATTCGATTCTCCCGGAAAGAATACAATTCAGGCAATAACTGCCGGAGTAATAAATGGTCTCATCTATGAAATAAATGAATATATCCGCATATTCAAGGAAAATAATATCGATTCTATGGTAGTCCTTACAGGAGGTGACAGCGAATATCTTAAAGAAAGGATAAGTTATAAGGTCAACATTCAACCCGACCTTGTTTTTACGGGTCTCAATCATATTCTCGAATATAATGAAAAGAAGACTTAATGCCATTACAGTTCTCATTGTTATAGCCTTAAGTGTTATTTCGTGCGAGAAGAAAAATGTCAAATATGAAAAGATTGATATCCTGTCCCTTCCGTCGCAGACAGCCAGGGATTTTACAACTACTTACACCGACTCAGGCAAAATGCAGCTTGTTTTTTCTGCTCCCTTAATGGAGAGATATGACAAAACGGATATTCCCTATTCAGAATTCAAAAATGGCATTACTGTCTTATTTTATGATGGACACACGGAACCTGTTGCATCAGTTACAGCAAAATATGCAAAATACTACGATAATAAGAACCTCTGGGAATTGCAGGACAGTGTAGTTGCTATTAACGAAGCAGGTGAAAAACTTGAAACCGAATTGCTTTACTGGGATCAGAAAAAAAATCAAATTTACACCGACAGGTTTGTAAAAATAACCACCGAGGACCAGATCGTCCAGGCATATGGCCTTGAATCAGATCCCCGGCTCTCAAAACGACATTTTAAAAAGATCAGTGCCATAATTTATATCAAGGAGGAGGAGTAACTCCCCCTTCCCCTGCCTACCGCCTGCCTGCCGGTAGGCAGGGCAGGCAGGCAACCTTCCCCCAAGAGGAGGGCCGAGCGTTTAGAACCAGCCCGGTGGGCTGGTTTAGCGAAGGAGCCAGATTGCAGGGATGGCCATCGCGGCAAACCGGCCTGTTCGCTAAAATAGCCTACAAGGCTATTTCTTAACGCTCCAGCCTCCCCTTTGGGGGAAACGGGAAAGGGGGTCATTTGATATAAAATGGAAGTGCTTGAACATTAATATAATAAAAATCTTGCAGTTTGTTTTTACTTTTTTGTTATTGATTGCCGATACTCATTAAAAGATTAATACAAATATCCCATGTAATCTCTGGCGGCAGAGAAAAGATAATAAATCCTTAGATATTTTGAATTTAATTATGTAAATTTGCAAACTTAATTTTAAAAACAAAATACAATGAACAAAGGAACAGTTAAATTTTTTAATGTGTCAAAAGGATTCGGATTCATTAAAGATGCAGATTCAGACAACGAGTATTTCGTACATGCCACAGGTTTGATCGACAAGATTAAAGAGAATGACGAAGTTACGTTCGAACTTGCTGAAGGTAAAAAAGGTATTAATGCTATTAATGTAAAACTAGCATAGTTCAGCACACTACTGATTTAAAATAAGGAGGTTGTTTTTGCA
>JBBSAP010000112.1:0-9385 GCA_038252165.1 Bacteroidales bacterium
CCCTTTTACCTGACCGTTTATCATCACCTTCTTAATTATTTCATCCCAGCGTGCTGTCTGCAAGATAGTAATATTATTTTCCTTTTTATACTGGCCGATGGTTTCTGCAACTTTCATCCGTTTTTCAAGTATATCAAGAAGTGTGTCATCGAACACATCGATCTGCTGCCTTAATTCGCCTAGGATATCGAGCAGCCTTGGATCAGATGCCACAGGACTCCTGAGAACGAGCCTGCTCAGCAGTTCCCTGAGTTCATTGGGTGTGACCTGTTGGGCAGAATCGCTTAGGGCTTTATCGGGATCTATATGCGATTCAAGCATGAGCCCGTCAAAGTTAAGGTCCATAGCCTTCTGCGAGATCTCGAAAAGATATTCTCTTGTCCCTGAAATATGACTTGGGTCGCATATTATAGGCAGGTCAGGTATCCGCCGGCGGAGCTCTATCGGCAATTGCCAGTTAGGCTGATTCCTGTAAACTGTTTTCTCATAGGTTGAGAATCCCCGGTGAATAGCTCCCAGCCTTGTTATCCCTGCTTTGGCAATGCGCTCAATTGCCCCTATCCATAGCTCAAGATCGGGATTGATCGGATTTTTTACAAGGACCATCACATCAACACCTTTCAATGCATTTGATATCTCCTGAACTGTGAAAGGATTAACAGATGTCCTGGCACCAATCCAAAGCATATCGATACCGTATTTCAGTGCCTCGTAAACATGTTTTTCATTAGCGACCTCTGTTCCTACCATAAGACCCGTTTCCTGCTTAACGGTTCTCAGCCATTTAAGCCCTTCTGTTCCTACTCCTTCAAAGGAATCTGGCCGGGTTCTTGGCTTCCATATTCCTGCACGGAATACGCTTACCTCTTTTATCTGAGCCAGCTCGACAGCTGTTGCCATTACCTGCTCCTCAGTTTCAGCACTGCATGGACCTGAGATAAGAAATGGCCTCGATTTATAGCCTTTCCACTCGTTCGCCAGATATGTTTTCAATTCAAGTACCATAAGACTTCATTTTTTAATTTAAGATCTTGCTGATTTTGTTTGCCTCATCCATAAGAGATTTCAGACCATCTTCATCCTTTTCTGAAATCATTTTTCTGAAGAGATTCATCTTTTCAATGTATGTGTCCATAACCTCAATTATGAACCTGGAATTTTCAAGAAAGATAGGTGCCCATGTCTCTCCGTTACTCTTGGCAAGTCGTACCGTACTTTCAAAGCCTCCTCCCGCGAGTGTTAGTATATTCTGCTCTTCACGCTCTTTGTCAAGAACGCTGAGGGCCAGGGAAAAGGAGGTAATATGCGAAATATGTGATACATAAGCCACGTGAACATCATGTTCGCTTGAATTCATGTAGACCTTTCTCATATTCAGGATATCGAGCATTTTCTCAACCAACCCAAGTGCATCCTTATCACTGAGTTCACGATCGCAAATGATGGCATTCTTATAATCGAAAAGCCTGCCAATCGCAGCAAGCGGACCAGAGAATTCGGTACCTGCCATTGGATGGATCGCTACATATCGTCCCCTGGCAGGATGATTCTTTGAAATTATTGCAATTTTCTCCTTCGTGGAGCCCATATCGGTCACTACCTTAGATGTTTCGGCTATCCGGTCAAGTATTCCCGGGAGCATTTTACAATTTGTGTCAACAGGTGTGCTGAGAATTATCAGATCGCTTCTGTCTATTGCATTTTCAAGTGTATCCGTTTCATCAACCAATCCGCATAATTGTGCAATATTCCTGTGCTGAAGATTTGAATCCACACCTATTATTTTATCTGCGAATCCCCGTTTGCGAAGGTCAATCATTAATGAGCCTCCCATAAGTCCTATTCCTACTGCAGCTACTGTCATATCTGTGATTAGTGATTAGTGATTAGTGATTAGTTATTAGTGATTAGTTATTAGTTATTAGTTATTAGTTATTAGTTATTAGTTTTATCAATACAATTTCAATTCTTTGATTCTGATCTTTGCTTCTTTCAGTCTTTCATTATCAGCGCACAAAGATATGCGAATAAAGCGTTTTCCCATGCTTCCGAAAATGAAGCCCGGGGTGATGAATACATGAGCTTTATTAAGTATTTCTTCTACAAACTCTTCGCAGCTTCTGGTTTCATCAGGGATCCGTCCCCACACGAAAAGACCGGTCTGTTCCCTGCTGAATTTACAGGATAGCAGCTTCATTATTGAATCAGCCGTTTCACGGCGTTCCGTATAAACTTTATTCACTGTGCCATACCATGATTCGGGATTACCAAGGGCTTCAGCAGCAGCCAGCTGAAGCGGCAGGAACATTCCCGAATCCATATTGCTTTTTATTTTAAGAATATTCCTGATATAATCGCTGTTCCCCGCAACCATCCCAATCCTCCAGCCTGCCATATTATGGGATTTGCTCAATGAATTGAGCTCAAGAGAATTCTCCATTGCGCCGTCAACTGAAAGAAGACTCAGATAATCGTTATTCAGTATGAAGCTGTAAGGATTGTCGTTGCACAAAAGGAAGTTATGATCACGGGAGAAAGAGACCAGTTTCTGAAAGAGGCTTACAGATCCTTTTGTCCCGGTTGGCATGTGCGGGTAATTTATCCACATAAGCTTTACATTGACAAGGTTTTCTCTTTCAAGGGCATCGATATCCGGTAACCAGCCGTTTTTTTCATCAAGATCATAATACCTGATCTTTCCTCCAACAAGGTTTGTTACCGAAGTGTAGGTCGGATAACCCGGGTTTGGTACAAGTACTTCATCTCCCGGGTTTACGAAAGCCATGCTAATGTGCATGATTCCCTCCTTGCTTCCCATAAGCGGGAGGATCTCATTTTCCGGATCAAGCCTGACTCTGAAATATTTAAGATACCAGTCAGAGAAAGCTTTTCTTAATACAGGGCTTCCGTTATAACTTGGGTATCCATGAACGTTTGCCCTGGAGGATTCATCTGCCAGACGCCTTATCGTATTTTCCGAGGGAGGCTGGTCGGGACTGCCTATTCCAAGATTGATAATATCAGCCCCTGCATTGCGCATCTGTTCTATCTGCCTGAGCTTTTGGGAAAAATAGTATTCCTGGACACTATTTGTACGATCAGCAGGTTTAACTTTCATAAAGCATGTCTCCTTTATTATAAACGCCAAGTACTTCTAAATTGCTTGTATATTCTTTGAGAATGGATTCAATAATCTTTATATCGGAGTTGTAAGGCAGTTCAAGGTCGAGGTAGAACATATATTCCCAATCACCGTTTAACCTGGGAACTGACTGGATCTTTGAGAGGTTAATGTTCATTTCCGCAAGTTTCACAAGAACTGCGGCGAGTGATCCGGGTTTGTGTCCTGTGGCAAAACAGATTGATATTTTATTCCCGGTTTTATTTCCTCTTTCCTCACTGCCAATCACAAGGAACCTGGTGTAATTTTTCTTATAGGTCTCAATCCCTTCGGCAAGGATCTCAAGTCCATAGATTTCAGCTGCATTGAATGGTGCTATTGCTGCTATCTTTTTCAGCTTGTGTTCTGATATAAGCTTTGCACTTCCTGCAGTATCATCCGATTCGACAAGTGTTATTCCAGGGTACTGATTCAGAAAAGTCATACACTGTGCCAGGGCAATTGGATGTGACCGGATCTGTTTTATATCGTGGATAGTTTGACCGGGAAGAGCCATCAGGTTCTGTTTGACCCTGAGATTATGTTCCCCAAGCATTTTTAACCCCGATTCCCTGATAAGGCTATAATTATAAAGTATGCTTCCGGAACGGGCATTTTCGATGGCCATCATTGCGAGATCAGCATTCCCTTCCCTGACGGAATTCAGTGTCTGGTCAAAAGTCGGGCAGGGAACTATTTCTATATCATCATTACAAAAAAACTGCCTGGCTGCAACTTCGTGAAAACATCCTTTTTCTCCCTGTATCGAAATTTTCATCTTATGTATGTATTAAAAAAAGAAGGGTCCCTTTTTGGGGACCCTTGCTTATATATGATTTATTATCAGTATACAAAAATCCCCTTATTTCTCTTTGCAGTAAAAAAAGAAGAAGAAAAAGGAGAAGAAATAGTTGTATACAATATTCATTGTTTTGCGTTATTTGCTTACAAAAGTAATTTATTTTTCATAAAACAAATAAAAAATTAACAAAATATTGAGAAATATTAAAATTTTAACCGCAAAGCACGAAGAGATATCGCAAAGTGCACAAAGAAGATCAAGAATAAGACTTTGCGATCTTAGCGTATTTTCTTAGCGACCTTTGCGGTTAAAGGATTTATTTGTGGCGATTTAACAGAACTTCTTCGATCTCTGAGAATGAGATATTTTTTGCTTTTAGCAGAATCAGCAGGTTGTACATCAGATCTGCTGCTTCGTTTTTGAACAGTTCCTGATTATTATCCTTTGCTTCAATAATCAGTTCGACAGCTTCTTCACCGACTTTCTGAGCGACTTTGTTAATCCCTTTTCGAAACAGTTTGTTTGTATATGATCCCTTGATATCATTATCAATTCTTTGACTGACAATTTGTTCCAGCTCAAAAATAAAGCCTTTTGGTGTTTCTTCCCCGAAACATGATCTTGTACCTGTATGGCAAACGGGTCCAGCCGGATTGACTTTGATCAGAAGAGCGTCATTATCACAATCTGTTGTTATTTCATTAACAATAAGGAAGTTGCCTGAAGTTTCACCTTTGGTCCAGAGCCGGTCTTTGCTCCGGCTGAAAAAAGTGACTTTCCCTTCAATCTGGGTTTTTTTGAACGCCTCCTCATTCATATACCCCACCATCAGAACCTGAAGGGTATTATTATCCTGAATTACTGCCGGTACCAGACCATTACCTTTACTAAAATCTATAGTAATCATTTTGCTTATTTTTTAACTCTTGTAAATCTGAAGGGGGGTAGCGGGATCAGGATCTGACGTTAATTCCTCTACCAGAAAGATACTCTTTCAATTCAGGGATTGATATTTCCCCGTAATGAAAAATACTTGCCGCAAGAGCCGCGCTGCATGTGGTCTTTGTGAAGACCTCCCTGAAGTGCTCCATTGTTCCGGCACCACCCGATGCAATTACAGGAATATTAAGGTTTTTGCTTATCTCCCTTGTTATCTCAACCGAGAATCCTGATTTTGTCCCGTCAGCATTCATTGAGGTAAGCAGTATTTCACCTGCTCCCTGCTTTTCGGCTCTCAAAGCCCAGTCAATGGCTTTTGACTGGGTGGGTGTGCGGCCTGCATCGACATATACAATCCATTCATTGTTAATGAAATGAGTGTCAATAGCAACGACTACACACTGGCTGCCGAAACGTTTTGCAACCTGTGTTATAAGTCCCGGATTTCGGAATGCAGATGTGTTTATGCTAACCTTGTCCGCTCCGGCGTTTATCAACAGGGCTGCATCATCAATAGTTTCAATGCCGCCTCCTACTGTAAACGGGATATTAATTTCAGCTGCAATTCTGCCAACCAGTTCAGTAAAAGTTTTCCGCTTTTCAATTGTTGCCGTAATATCCAGGAAAACAAGCTCATCAGCACGTTGTTCAACATACTTCTTTGCAAGTTCCACCGGATCTCCAGCATCGCGGATATCAATAAAATTGACTCCCTTGACGGTTCTACCGTCTTTAATATCCAGACATGGAATAATTCTTTTCTTTAACATAGCCGGCTAAGATCTTTTAAGTCCAGAATTCCTTCATATAATGCTTTTCCGATAATGGCACCCTCACAGCCAATCAGAGATAATTCTTCAATTTCCTTTATTGAAGTGATGCCACCGCTGGCAATAAGATTAAGCCCGGGTATCCCGAGTATTTCTTTATACAGACCAACCGAAGGTCCCTTTAGCATTCCATCTTTGTCAATATCAGTGCAGATAGCGTATTTAATACCCCTTGACCTGTAATCAGTAATAAATTTTATTACATCCGAATCCGAGCTTTCAGCCCATCCTTCCGTTGCTATTTTACGGTTCACCGAGTCTGCTCCGAGCATGATTTTCTCCCGGCCCCATTTCGAGAGCCACTCAAGGACTAGTGGCTGGCTGGTTACGGCAATGCTTCCACAGGTGACCTGCCTGGCTCCGCTATTGAAAACAATATACAGATCATCATCAGACCTTATGCCACCACCGAAGTCAATCCTCAGCGATGTGCCGGCGGAGATCTTTTCAAGAATTTTGTAATTGACCACGCGTTTTTTTAAGGCTCCGTCAAGGTCGACCAGATGGAGATATTTAATTCCGCTTTCCTCGACCCGGCGAGCTACTTCAAGCGGATTCTCATTATATATCTTTTTGGTGGAGAAATCCCCTTTTGTCAGCCTTACGCACTTGCCATCAATAATATCGAGTGCAATAATGATCCTCATAATTCAAGGAAATTTTTAAGAATTTTCATGCCGGTATCAGCCGACTTCTCGGGATGAAACTGGACAGCATAGAAGTTCCCCTTATGAATTGCAGCGCTGAAAGGCAGGACATAGTCGCAGATTGCGAGGGTAAAATCTGTTATTTCAGCGTAGTAGCTGTGAACATAATAGACATCCTCATCGGCTCTGATGTTTCTGAAAAGAGTGCCTTTTAATGCAGAGAAATCGTTCCATCCCATATGCGGCACTTTTTCAAAAGGAGGGAATTTCTTTACAGCTACATCGAAAATTCCAAGGCATCTTGTGCCACCTTCATCTGAAAAACCGCACATAAGATGCAATCCCAGACAGATCCCGAGAACAGGCTGTTTCAGAGAGATAATTACCTGATCCAGCTTTCTCTCTTTAAGATATTTCATTGCACTCCTTGCTTCCCCGACACCCGGAATTATAATTTTATCAGAAGCTGCCAATTCCTCCTCCTGGTCTGTCACAATAGAATCGAACCCCAGTCGTTTGACAGCATTCTGAACAGACTGGATATTACCGGCATTATATTTTAAAATTGCTATCATAATGTGCCTTTTGTGGAAGGTAAATTATAGTTGTCTGTCTTTTTAACAGCCAATTTCAGGCTTTTTGCGAATGCCTTGAATATTGCTTCAATTTTGTGATGATCGTTATCTCCGTCAGCTTTAATATTTAGATTGCATCTTGCACTGTCGCTGAACGACTTAAAAAAGTGGAAAAACATTTCCGACGGGATCTCACCAATCATTTCACGGGCAAAGCTTACATTCCATATCAGCCAGGGCCGTCCTCCGAAATCAATCGCGATCCGGGCAAGGGAATCATCCATCGGTAAAAGAAAACCATACCTCTCTGTTCCCTTTTTGCTTCCAAGCGCTGAAAAGACACCTTCACCAAAAGCGATAGCTATATCCTCAATAGTATGATGCTGATCGATATTCAGATCTCCTGATGCTTTGATATTCAAATCTATCCCTCCATGCTTTTGTATCTGTTCAAGCATGTGGTCAAAAAAGCCAAGTCCTGTCGAGATGTTACCTTTTCCGGATCCGTCCAGGTTTATTTCAAGTTCAATTGAGGTCTCCTTTGTTTTTCTTGTTATCCGTGCTCTTCTTGGTAAAGCTGTCAGGCATTTATAGATATCGTTCCAGTCGAGTGTATTTAAGGATGCAGGAGGATGCGGCTTATCTTTAATATAAATAGCATTACATCCAAGATTCTCAGCAAGCTGGAGATCTGTTATCCTGTCGCCGATGACATAAGATGATTTAAGATTTATTCCCTGTGAAAGATATCTTGTCAGCATTGCAGTTCCCGGTTTCCTCGTAGGAGCATTTTCTTCCGGAAGTGTCCGGTCGATAAAGATTTCTGCAAATTCAATTCCTTCACCCTTTAATATCTGGAGCATTTTATTATGGGAAGGCCAGAAGGTCTCTTCAGGGAATGCATCTGTACCCAAACCATCCTGGTTTGTAACCATTACCAGCTCAAAATCAGTTTCCTGAACAATTCTTGATAGTGCAGTGATCACGCCAGGGAGAAACCGGAAGTCTTCCAGGGAGTCCACCTGTTCATCAGCCGGTTCTTCAATCACAGTTCCATCCCTGTCAATAAATAATACCTTCTTCATAATTTAATTCTTTGCAAGGCGGTTAAAAGTTTGTTGTTTTCTATTTCCGTACCAACGGTTATCCGTATGCATCCTGGCACCATCTTGTTCCTGTTCCTTACAATGATTTTATTATCAATTAGTTCAGAGTATATCGTGTCGGCATCCCTGGTCTTTACAAGGAGAAAATTTGATTCGGACGGGAAGACCTTTTCAATTATACTCAATTTTTCAAGAGCATTTGCGAGCCTCCTTCTTTCAGTTTTGATCAGGTTAACCCTGTTGTTTATCAGATCAATGTGCTCAAGAGATTTCAGAACCGCTTCCTGATTTAAAGTGCTGATATTATATGGAGGCTTCATCTTATTGAAATACAATACTATGGAAGGATCCATGAATGCCATGCCGACTCTTGCTGCAGCAAGTCCCATAGCCTTGCTGAAGGTCTGCATTACGATAAGATTGTTGTAACGGCTGATCATAGTTTTGAATGATCGCTGATCAGAGAAATCAATATATGCTTCATCAATGACAACAATCCCATCAAAACCGGAAATAATCGATTCTATTTCGGATCCTGTCATTGAGTTTCCTGTTGGATTGTTCGGCGAGCAGATAAAGACAAGTTTCAGAGCAGGATCTTTAAGTGCAGGGAGAACGTTTTTATATTCAATCTGAAAATCATCTGAAAGAGGTATCTTTATAAGCTGGACATCATTTATGGAAGCAGAAACCTCGTACATCCCGTAAGTGGGAGTAAAAGTGAGCGCTTTGTCAACTCCCGGATTACAGAATATCCTGAAACACAGATCGATAATCTCGTCACTGCCATTTCCCAGAAAAATATTCTCTTCAGCAATACCCTTTATTCTGCTAATTGATGTTTTGAGCACGCGCTGGTAAGGATCCGGATACCTGTTCAGACTGCCATATGGATTCTCATTTGCATCCAGAAATACTCCGTCTTTCCCCTTAAATTCATCCCGTGCGCAGGAGTAGGGGATAAGGGTTTTGACATTCTCTCTGACAAGTTTATTGATATCAATCATCCCCCATCGATTTTAATCGTAAGGTTACTGCATTTTTATGACCGTGCAAAAGTTCAGCTTCTGCCATTTTTTCGATAACCGGACCAATTGTCTTCAATCCTTCGGGTGAAACCTCCTGGAATGTTATTTTTTTCACAAAGCTCTCTGACGAGACACCGCTGAAATTCTTTGCAAACCCGTTGGTAGGCAGTGTATGGTTGGTCCCGGAAGCATAGTCTCCGGCGCTTTCACAGCTGTATTTTCCAAGGAATACCGATCCGGCATTTGTAACCTGTTCTGCCAGCAATGATGGATCGGATGTCGAGATTATAAGGTGCTC
>JBBSAP010000113.1:0-9350 GCA_038252165.1 Bacteroidales bacterium
AAATTCAGTATGATGAACTTCCTCTTCATAAAAGATTAATAATCAAATAGCTTCAACAATGGCACTGAAATCATCCTTCTTAAGGGAGGCCCCGCCAATCAGACCGCCGTCGACATCAGGTTTTGAAAATATCTCAGCGGCATTCGAAGGCTTGCAGCTCCCGCCATACAGTATCGTAAGATCTCCTGCAATTTCTTTGCCATATTTATCATTTACAAGACCACGGATATATTTATGCATTTCCTGGGCCTGATCTGGAGAGGCTGTCAGACCTGTTCCAATAGCCCATACTGGTTCATATGCTATCACCACCTTTTTAAAATCAGCTTCCGGAATTGTGAATAATCCATTTTCAAGCTGTTTTTTTACAACTTCAAAATGTTTTCCCGACTCTCTTTCTTCCAGTACTTCACCGCAGCAGAAAATAACCTTTAGTCCTGATGCAATTGCCAGTACTGTCTTTTTATTCAGAAGCTTATCATCCTCATGATAATAAGATCTTCTTTCTGAATGGCCGATTAAGACATACTGCGCTCCAGTGCTTGCAATCATGGGTGCCGATACTTCTCCGGTATATGCACCTGAAATTTCGGAGGCGCAGTTTTGTGCACCAAGGCAGACTTTGCCGTTTTTAATTATCTCTGAAGCACCTGCCAGATGGATATATGGTGTACAAAGAATCACTTCGGCTTTAGAAGGTTTTAATTTGAAGTATGTATCGACTGCTTCAGCAAATATAAGGCCTTCAGCCAGCTCCATGTTCATTTTCCAGTTACCGGCTACAATTTTCTTTCTCATAAGTTTTTACGTTTTAAGATATATTTTAAATAATAGTGATGTCCTTAACGGATTTACAAAGATCAGCTTTCATAACCACCCTTATTTCTCACAAAAAGGGAACTTATCAACAATGCAAGCACGATTGCTGATAATAGCAGGGAGTAAATTACCAGGACCGGGCTTTTATTATTCATCTTATCCACTTGTTCAGCGGTCATCCCATTGATGAACTGCTCTTTGGGAGGGAGGTTTGCCGATGACCATTTGCCATATATGGATCCCTCCTTCAACAGCATATAACCCGGATTTGACCTGACAATCGTCTTTAGGGTCGTCTCGTCAGCAGTGCAGATTGTCAGTCCGTTGCTATATCCCTTAACCTCATCTGTGCCGGAAGCCGTGACGACATAAAAACTCATCCCTTTTTCTTTGCACCACAATCCGAGTTCAAATCCTTTGTCAAGGTCCTTTTTATCTGCCTTTTTAAGTTTTGTGGAAACCATAAGGATTGTGTAGCCCCGATTAGCCAGGATCCAGTCAGTCAGATCTTCCCCCTCAATCGTTGTAATGCTGAAATCGTGAATTGGAGGCATGAATCCTTTTTTTATAAGTTTTGACTTCTGATCAACAAATATCCAGGTTGAATCGTTGGCAGGGTAATTTTCAAGAGTGAATTCCTTCCTCACACCTTCCTTTTCGTATATGAATGTGGTCAGATATTCATCAGCAGCCTTGCCTTCAGGTATCAGCATGCTTTCCGGGATGTTGACTCCGGTTTTGTAGGGAAGGAAATCAAAAAGCTGTAAATACCTGAGATTCAATAAAGAAAATATTATGAAAAGCAATGTTACAATCAGGATTATAAGGCTTTCCATCTTCACGGTCCGGATCCGCCTGACCTGGTTCCTTCCTGTGAACAGGATCACTGCCGGGATCATCAGAAAAATATTTTTCCCGAATGTCTGCCAGTTCGTAAGATGAATGGCATCGCCAAAACAACCGCAATCAGTTACAGGATTGGTTATGGCAAGTATAAGAGTAAGGGGAGTGAAGATGAGCATAAGTATCATTACCCCCCAGATGCCTTTTTTTTGAAAATATCCGCTCAGAACAGAGAAGCCTGATATAAATTCAGCAGTAAAAAGCATTATCGCAAGAACAAGAGAGAACGGCTTAAGGATTTCAAGATGAAAGGCCTGGAAATAATCATTGAATTTATAAGCGGAACCCAGAGGATCAACAGCTTTGACAAATCCTGAGAACATAAAAAGAAGTCCGATTATAATTCTGCTGATAAGTCTCATTATCTTCATTTCAGATCAGGTTTCTTTTGTTCATTATATTAAGAATAAGCGATGATATCATATCCGGCGACTGTATCAGGCCGTTCCCTTTATTGCAGTTAACAACAACAAGCCGGTCATCCGTCCTTGCAACTTTAAGATAAACATCCCTTACCTTTTTCTGGAAGTTAAGGCTCTCTTCATGAATATCCCTGGTCCCTTTAAGATAAGTCCTGTCATCGCCTGACCGTTCGGACCGGAGTTTCTTTTCAGTGAAAGAGAACGGAACATCGAGGAACAGGTTCAGATCTGGTTTTGGAATCCCGAAGTGTTCAAATTCAAGGTTTAAAATCCAATTCATAAGCTTGTTCTGTTCATTAAGGTCATCAATTTTCGCACACTGGTAAGCAATGTTGGAATAGGTGTATCGGTCAAGAAGTACGATTCTCTTATTGTCGAGCCAGTTTCTTATCTTTTCAGAGGCATCTCCCCGGTCGCCGGCATAAAGTAGCGCCACCAGGTAGGGATCGACCTCATTCAGTGAGCCGAATTCACCGCGCAGGAACCTGGCAATAAGCTCACCGAAATAGGGTGCATCGGTCCTTGGAAAATGAAGAAACTCGCAGTTGTAACCTTTTCTTATTAAAAAATCGCTCAGCAGTTTAAGCTGTGTTGATTTTCCTGATCCGTCGACTCCTTCTATTACAAAAAGTTTCATAAATATTAGATTTCAACAGATGCAAAAGTACTAACCCATCATCAAAGATGAAAACTAATGTCCAGTTATATTTATTATTCTTCAAACCCTTTATTAACCACTCATAACCTGAGTTTGCCACCGGGATTTTCCAGGAAATGATAGTTTTTTGTTCTTCCCTTTGTGTTACTTTGTGCTGTCATTTGTGATCCCTGGAGGTAAAATGAATTAAGTCAAAACCACGAAGGACACTAAGGTTTGCACTAGGGTACGCGAAGGACTTTTCAGAAAACCTTAACAAATCATCCATGTAAGGGGGAAGAGGGCAAAAAAACATTAATTTTATAAGGTCAAAGAAACCGATGATGGCTGTCAAACCCAGATTTATAAATGTAAGGGGAAATCTTATCGATCTTTCCGTACCAAAAGTGATGGGTATAATCAATGTAACTCCCGACTCATTTTATATTGGAAGCAGGGTTACCTCGGAAGAAGGGATTATAAAGGCTGCCTCACAGATGATTAAAGACGGAGCAGATATAATTGATATCGGGGGCTATTCTTCGCGTCCCGGTGCAGAAGATATTAATCATGATGAAGAAAGAAGCCGCGTGATAAATGCAGTGAAAATCGTAAACCGTGAGTTCCCGGGCGCAGTTATCTCAATTGACACCTTCAGAAGTGAAATTGCAATGGAGGCTGTTCTTGAAGGGGGCGCCGGGATAATAAACGATATTTCAGGAGGTGAGGCTGATAAGCAAATGTTCCATGTCGTTAAAAAGATTCAGGTTCCCTATATCATGATGCATATGCAGGGTGTTCCGGGGACAATGCAGGAAAACCCTGTTTATGATGATGTTGTTGCAGATATTCTGAAATGGTTCGGGGAAAGGATATTCCGGCTTCAATCGATGGGAGTAAATGATATGATAATTGATCCCGGTTTCGGGTTCGGGAAAAATGCCGGCCAGAATTTCGAATTGCTAAGGCATCTAAGAGATTTTTCAATAGCAGGATTGCCTTTGCTGGTTGGCTTTTCACGTAAATCGATGATATGGAAAACTCTTGGAATAATGCCCGATGAGGCACTGAACGGGACATCGGTTCTGAACACGGTGGCCCTGATGAACGGAGCTGATATTCTCCGTGTACATGATGTAAAAGAGGCTGTTCAGACCATAAAACTGATTGAAGAACTTAAAATTAGCAGTATTTAAATATGATACTTAACATACGTCTGATTGATGTAATCGATATTGTACTGGTAGCAATTGTTTTCTATCAGCTTTATAAACTGATAAGAGGCACCGCAGCTTTGAGCATATTCATAGGCATATTCCTTATTTACATGTTCTGGCTTATTGTAAAAGCACTTAATATGGAACTTATCGGTGCTTTGATGGGTCAGGTGATAGGTGTAGGAGTTATTGCCCTGATAATTGTTTTCCAGCAGGAAGTGCGTCGATTCCTCCTTGTTATTGGTAACCGCTATATGAACAGGAGGCGGTTCTCATTCGGTAAAATATTTTCATCTGTTGAGGAGCAAACCGGCAGTCCAAAGGAGGCTGAAGAAATTGTCAGGGCCACGGAATCGATGGCATCAAAGAAAATAGGAGCATTGATCGTCCTTGGCAGAAAAAGCAGCCTTGACATCTATTCTGAGGGAGGAGAGAGGATTGATGCAATTATAAGCGCTGAACTGCTTGAGACTATATTCTTTAAAAATTCACCCCTGCACGACGGTGCCGTTCTTATTGAAGATGGCAAGATATTCGCCGCAAGGTGTCCTTTGCCAATTACCGACAGTATTTCACTTCCTCCGCGTTTCGGAATGAGACACAGAGCCGCAATCGGTATATCCGAACATACCGATTCACTTGTGGTTGTGGTATCTGAAGAATCGGGACACATAACGGTTGCCGAAAGCGGAGAAATGAAAGAGCACATCACTCCTAATGAACTTCGCCAGATCCTCCTTAAAGAGAAGATCTGAATCTATTCAATTCTGTACATAATCAGATCCTCCGAATCCTTGATATATATTGTATTCCCGGATACTACCGGAAATGCATATACAGGGGTTTCAGCAACTTTGTACCTGACTAATTCGGTATAAGCTTTCGGATCAGGCTTCATTATTATCAGGTTTCCTGTGCTCGGTAATCCGATAATAACTGTTCCGCAATCGACAATCGTTGAAAAATCGCTGTTGACAGTATTATCATTCCAAGCGCTGATGCCGGTTGAAGCATTTATGCAATACAATCTTTTCTGATCGGTAAATCCGTAGAGATATCCATCTTTCAGGACTGGAGTGTTCCATTTTGCTCCGGTTTCAGGATTGCTCCACAATTCTTTTGTGACATATTTATCACCTTCTTTAACTACCTGAATTGCTTTTGTTCCTGACCCCTGTCCGGTGTAATAGATTATATCTCCGTTAATATATGGGCTGGTAGAGTTATAAAAACGCTGTTGAACGGGTGTGGGCACCTGCCATTGAAGTTTCCCGCCATCGAGTGAAAGTGCCAAAAGGTTCTTCTCTGTCTGGACAATAATAAGTTTCTGCTTGCCTGCGATCATTAAGGAAGGGGAAGCATATGCCGGACCGTCACCTTCCCATTTCCATTTTTCATTGCCTGAGGCCAGGTCAAGCGCGACTACCTGGCCAAAATCCTTTTTGCCTAAGTGGGCAATGCAAATTTTGTCGACTATGAGGGGCGACATCCCGGTAAAAAATTGAGGAACGGCATTTTCCGGGTTTTCTTTTCTCCAGAGCACTTTTCCTGTTGCAGCATCGAGGCAGGTGAGTATACCAGAAACGCCGAACGTTACAATTTTACCATCCGATATGGCTGGAGTACTCCTGGGTCCTGGATGCGATGTGGCTGGTCCTGTTACCGAGGGAGCAGAGTAAGCACTTCTCCATACCTCTTTCCCGGTTTCAGAATCAAGGCAGAGAATTACCTCATCGGTATTCTGCCGGACTGCCAGGTAAATTCTTTTTCCTGAAAGCACAGGAGTGGCATCCCCGAACCCTACATTTATTTTCCAGACCTGCTTAAGTTCAGCCGGCCATTCTTTAGGCGCTTTAAAGCCTGTGACCTTGCCGTCGCGGCCAACGCCTCTGAACTGAGGCCAGTCCTGGGAAAACAGATTAGGGCAACTGATCAGAAGTATGATCATCATACTGAAAAACAGGGTGTTTTTTTTCATAATCTTGTAAATTAAATTTTTTCCCCATCGTTGATCTGAACACTAGTTCCGTGTCAAAACCAACGCCGCCTTGTGAATAAGGAGTTAGATTTCCGATTGCCTGCAGATTTTCATATGCGGAAATGCCCACTTGATATATTGAAGTCGGTTTTTGCTGAGAATAACCGCAAAGAAAAAGACATAATGAAATGCAAACAAGCACAATTCTTCTCATGGCCTGATTGAATTTAATGGGTAATTATTTGAATTCAGCATCTATCGTGCCAATATGATCTGAATAAACAAATTTATGAAAATTTTGCATTGTATCTTTTATTATGTTTGATTCCCGGTAAATATAATTCAGCAATTATGACCAGATCTGTTTCAGATATTGGAAAAGTACTTCTAACAGGGGGCACATCAGGTCTGGGACTCCGGTTAGCGGAGTATTTCCTTGAAAAAGGTTATGATGTTGTCGCGACCGGCAGGAAGAATATTGCATTAACCGGATACGGAGAGAGGTTCACTCTTCTGAAGACCGACTTCAGCGACCTGGAACAGGCATCGGTAGCTGTAAAAAAAATATGCAGAAATCAGCCGTTCGATATAGTCATAAATAATGCCGGCATTCTTAGCCCCCCTGATTTTCAGCTTACGGGGGACGGGCTCGAATATACTTTTCAGGTCAATTTCCTGTCACATCTTATGCTCAATAAGATTATCCTCATGAATGCTGAGCCCGGACGGCCCCTGATGATAGCGTCAACTGTTTCACCGGTTTACAGGATAGCTGAAAAAAATCTTACAGTTTATTCCGGTAAATCAGGTTACAGGCCGATAAAGGCTTATTCAAACTCTAAGCTTTATCTCGCATTGATGTGTTCTTACCTTCCCCGCAAATATCCAATAACCGGACTGCGGTGCATTGGCTTTGATCCGGGCATATTCAGCTCGGAAATTTACAGGATGCAGAAAGAATGGTTCAGGAAGCTTTACAGGATTGCAGCACCCTTTATGAGGAGCCCGAAAAAGGTTGCCGTCAGATTTGGTGAGGTAATAGAAAGAGAAGATCTTGTCAACGGAGTTGTTTACAAGTCACGTAAAGGAAAGGGGAGGCTTCCGGCTGCTGAAAGCAAGACCGTGAATGCTTTCTGGAAGGAGTGTGATAAAATTTTAGAACCTTATGTATGCTGAAACTGTAAATTTTCTATCTTAATCCTTTTAAAGCCCCGGGGAAAATATGAAAAACTCACTTTTAACTTTTGTTATAATGATCAGTCTGTCAGTATTATCAGGATGCTCCGGTGATGGGGATCCTGCGACATGGAGCAGTAAGAAAACCGATAAATGGTTTGAAAAGGGAGGCTGGCTGAACGGCTGGCAGGTTAAGCCTGACCAGTCAATAAACAGGAAGGCATTTGCGATTTCGTATTTCAAAAATAAGGAAAGGTGGGATAAAGCCTTCATTTTCCTGAAAAGCAATGATCTTCCTGAACTGGAGATTAAGCGTTACGATATTGACGGTGATAATCTGTATGCTCCTGTAAGTGAATATCTTACAAAGAATACGGAAGATGCCCGATATGAAGCTCATCAGAAATATATTGACATACAATATGTTGTAAGCGGGAAAGAGCTTATCGGTGTTGCCCAAATGTCGCAGAAGAAAGATGTGCTTGAACCATATGACGGCACAAAGGATATTGAGTTTCTGACCGTCACCGGCGGTGAAAACCGGCTTGCAATACCTGACAGGTTCTTCATATTCTTCCCGGAAGATGCGCACTGCCCGGGGCTTAAGGATGTAGAGAATTCGCCTGTGAGGAAAATCGTCGTTAAAGTAAAAGTTGATTAAAAAACAGAGACGCCCGGGCAGGGCGTCTCTTACATCTTGGGTTGGATGGCACTATGTATTTGAGAAGTGCTGCTGATTAGTGATTGTTATAGTATATACTGAAGGCAATATAATCGACTATGTGTTTTGAGAAATAGATCTCTCCCATAGCTTTTGAAAGTGATTTTAGCGTCTCTCTTGCAGGTGAGATAAGCTCGCTCAGCTTTGCAGAAGTTCCATCATCAAAGGTAAGAAGAATGTCCCTCCTGAAGAATATCGATGAATTGTAATCCTGAAACTCATCGATGATTTTTGCACCAGCTGTTTTCTGAAGAATCCCATCGAGGTATACCTGAATTGAATCAATTTCGGTACCCCTTACAATATCAATGTTGCCGATCGACAGAAGGTACATTTTCTCTTTCCTTTTAAAGCTCTCTCCATAGAACATGATAGTTTCCTTTAAAAGAGTATCCTTATCCCGGGAGAGTGCAAAAACTACTTTATTTGTATCGCCTGTTTCACCTTGTCTTAAAACTGAGTATCCCTCGGGAAAAGTAAAATTCTTTGAGTATGAGCTTGCCGTTCCTGATTTCCATGCTGATAATAAGCTCAGGCTGCCTATTTCTTTTGAATCTTTTATCAGATCTGCAACTAGTTTATAATCAGAATTATGCCACCAGTTAGAGTAGAAATGGTAGTCAGTTGCACTAATTACAAAATTGTTTTTCAAAGCAGAGTCAGCTCTGTTGCAGAAGTGAAGGTGCTTTGGATAGAAAATCAGTTTTTCGGGCAGATTTACTATGAGCTTTTCACTGGTTCCGGTTTTTTGGAAAAGCCTGAGTGGAAAATATAAGTTGCGAGGCTTTTCATTCCCGGGCTTAAAGTCATATATGCCTGCTATAAGCTCAAGATCAATACTATCACTGAATCCGCCAATGTAGTCTGATTTTGCTCCGCTTTCGGTTATTGTAAGTATCTGGTAACCCGCTGAGCCTGATATCTTATCAATTGCAGTGTTAATCTTAGCTGAGGATGCTTCAATTGATTCTTTAAACGAAAGAGGTTGATCAACCTTTGAGCATTGCCAGCTAAACACAGCCGTGATAATTATAACAAAAACTATATTTTTTCTCATAGTCTTTATTCTTTTTGCAGTATTATACGCAAAACAAGCAGGAATGTTTCGTTTTTTGAAGTCCGGTTTGATGAAATGCAATGTGACATCGGCAGATATTCTTATTTTTGTTAATGAATAAAGTGAATAGACTATGCATATTGACCACATTGCAATCTGGACTGACAACCTTGAAAATGAAAAGAATTTCTTCCTGAAATACTTTGAATGTACTGTTAATGAAAAATATGTCAATGCCAGTAATCATTTTTCTTCTTATTTTATAACATTTGAAGGAGGAGCCAGAATTGAACTGATGAGCAGAACTGATATAACGAAGGAAAGGGTAGGAGAGACTCTGGGTATAGCTCATTTTGCTGTTGATGCAGGAAGCAGGGAAAAGGTGGATATGGTGAAGGCGATCCTCGAAAATGACGGGCA
>JBBSAP010000114.1:0-9305 GCA_038252165.1 Bacteroidales bacterium
GGAAAGAAGTCATGATTAAGCCTGATTTTAGCGACACCGAGTTAGCAGTGGTCTTTAAGTCACTTCAAAAAAAACGAATTTATGGAACCTCAGGGTTTGAGGATCACGAAGGTGTGAAATGGCAGCAGGCAATTTTTCTAGTTGGAGAATTTTCCTCCGAAACGAAACGAACTGAAGGAAGTGCCGCCGGCAATCAAGAATATCGAGACTTTTGTTCATGCTTTCTTAGCTACTGTCCATGCTCTGTTTCAACGGTACGACATAGTGCATTTTCATAATACCGGTCCCGGGTTCTTTATCCCATTGCTGAGATTATCCCACCCGAAAATTGTATTTACCTATCATAATATAAGCTACACACATAAAAAATGGGGTGCATTTGCCAGAAGGTTCCTCTCAATGTCAGAAAGAATCAGTGTGAAAAACTCAGATTATATTATTTTTATTTCGGAGTTTTTAGAATCTGAAATGGCGAAGAGATATTCTCTGGGAAGGAACAGTGTGATCTCAAATGGTGTCAATCTGCCTGTGAGAGCATTAAATTCAGATTATATCGAGTCTCTGGGGCTTGAGAAAAATAAGTATATCATCGGAGTAGGAAGATTTCTGGAGGAAAAGGGATTTGACTACCTGATCAGAGCATTTGGGAAAACCGGGGTTAATGATTTTAAATTGGTCCTGGTGGGCGACACTGATTACCCTACTGATTATTCAAAAAAACTGAAGTCACTGGCTCTGAAAAATAATGTTGTGCTGACAGGATTTATTAAAGGTGATGAGCTGCAGCAGGTTTTTTCCTTTGCCAGGCTGTTTATTATTGCATCATATTCTGAAGGTCATCCAATTGCATTGCTTGAAGCAATGAGCTACAATATTGATGTCCTGGCAAGCAATATACCTGCCAATCTTCAGATCGGACTTGAAAAGGAAGATTACTTCATTGCCGGTGATGAGGATGATCTGAAAGAGAAGCTGCTGAGCAAACTTTCCATTAGAAAAAAAAGAGATTTCTCTGATATTCTTTCTGAGAGATATAACTGGGACACCATTGCAGGTGAGACATATGAAATTTATAATAATCTTAAATCTAAAATATGAAACTTAAAGGAGGCATTATTGGGCTTGGTAAAATGGGTATTTCCCATGCAGCGATTGTAAGTCCTCATCCATCCGTTGACATGGTAGCAGTCTGTGACACTTCATCAATCGTTCTCGATGTGTTCAGAAAATTCAGCACGGTGAAGCTGTACAACGACTATGTAAAAATGATTGAAAAAGAAAACCTCGATTTCGTGGTTATTGCCACACCTACAAAGTTCCATTACCCTATGGTGAAGCATGCTTTGGAGAAGGGACTTAATGTCTTTTGCGAGAAGCCATTATGCATGAATACAAATGAAGGCAGGGAACTTGAGAATTTAGCCGTTAAGAAAGGATTGATCAACCAGGTAAGCTATCATAACCAGTTCGTGGGTACATTCAGGGAGATGAAACGACTTCTGAAAGCCGGGGTTATTGGTGAACTGTTTCATTTTACAGGGGAAGCTTACGGGAATGTTATTACAAGTGATAAAGGAGGATCCTGGAGGTCCGATCCCCGGGAGGGGGGAGGATGTTTGCTCGATTATGCCTCGCATGTCATTAACCTTATTCAGGAAATAATCGGCAGGCCGGTTAAGGCTGATGGTGCTGTTTTGAAGAATATATTTTCATCTGATGTTGAGGATGCAGTTTATTCCATGCTGATCCTGGAAAACGGGCTGAGTGGCGTTTTGTCAGTCAACTGGTGTGATGAGACATACCGCAAGATGTCAACCTCTGTGGCTGTTCAGGGGAAAAAGGGAAAAATTATCTGCGACGCAACTGAGATAAGGATTTACCTTAATGAGTCAAATACCAGAGAAAAACTTGATAAAGGATGGACTATAAAATATATTACTGAACTGGCAATCCCAGTTGATTTTTATCTGCGGGGTGAAGAATACAGTGCTCAGATCGATCATTTTATTCGGTGTGTAATTAATAAAAAACAAACGGATATAAATTCATTCGAACAGGCTTTGTATACCGATAAAGTGATAGAATTAATAATTGAAGATTCAAAAAAGTGAAAATAATGGATAAAGTATTATTCGGTGATAATCAGTTTTTCGCCGTTAGCCATATGTCTGACGAAAAATCGAGGGAACAGGCAATCCGTTTTAAGGATGATGCCTCAATAATCCGTGTGCTTGATCAGGCAAGGGATATCGGGATAAATACATTCATGTGTACAACCCACGACAGGATCTCAAATGTATGTGATCATTTCCGGAATCATCCAGAGCAATACAAGGGATTTAAGTTCTACCCCTGTATGCCTTATGCTCACAAATATGCAAATGCAGTTACAGAACACGGCTATTTAGGTACAATTAAGAAATATGTTCCGGGAAATCTGTTTGGTACATTTGCCAAAGGAGGGCTGGCTTATGTGACTAAGGATTTCATAAGCCTGATGAAACTGCTGGTAGATGCAGAGATGAAAATGTTCAAAGGGGTTGAAACGCCTGTTATATTCATCCAGAATGTACTGGTCGATCTCATCCTGGGACTGAAAATGTTTGAGGTATTTAAAGAATATGATCTGTACATCAGAAAAAAATATAATGCTGAACCGGGTTATATCACAATGAACATGCCCGCCATGTATGATGCCCTTGAATCAGTGGGAATTGAAAATCCGATAATCTCCAGTTCAATAAACAAAATCGGTTTCCGGATGTCAGGCGGCAAGGAACTTTACGAGAAATATTTAACTGAAAAAACTTTCCGTCCGATAGCAATGCAGGTACTTGCTGCAGGTGCACTTCGACCGAAAGAAGCAATAGAATATCTAAGCCGGTTCCCGAGAATTGAATCTGTGCTTTTTGGCGCCTCTTCCAAAATACATATTCAGGAAACAAAAGAACTTATAGAGTCTGTGTTAAGGAAGAATTGACATTGTGCTTATTATGACGATGGCCTGCTGATAAGGCTTCGCTGTAATTGTTGTATCTTTGAACCTGATAATTCCTAAGTGATTATCAGGTTTTTTCTTTTTGAGCTACATCAATTTTGTTTCTGGAGTATTGTAATTTATTCATAAACAGAATACAATATTATAATTTAAGATAGTACTATGAATTATTTTAAAAAGATCTGGGAAAGCATTTATAAAATTCTGATGCTTAAAGCCAGTGATGAAAAAAGAATAAGGTATCTGAGGAAACTTGGAGTGAAGATCGGAAAACGATGCAGGGTAAGAACTATGTCATTTTCCACTGAACCCTACCTTATTGAAATAGGTGATCATACAGCAGTTGCTGCAGGAACTCAGTTTATCACACACGATGGCGCAACCTGGGCGTTTGAGGATGATGTTGATGGGGGCGGTATCTTTGGGAAGATCGTGATCGGCAATAATGTTTTTATTGGAATAAATTGTATACTTCTTTCAAACACATCAATCGGTGATAATTGTATTGTCGGTGCAGGAAGTGTAGTCAGGGGAAATTTCCCTGAAAACTCAGTAATAGCCGGAAACCCTGCCCGGATAGTGTCGAAAACAGGTATACAAAGGATGCTCTCAAAGCAAAATCCCGGACTGCTTAAAACACGTAATTTCACCATATCTCAGAAAGACAAGCTTGTCAGAGACCATTTCGGCATCAAGTAAGGCTTCTGTTCTATTATTTGATAAACGTCGTTTTTCTTACTGTGAACAGACTGAAATACGCAATAAGGGAATCTTTTTTGTTGATTAAAGAGCGTCGGAATTGGATTTTTGTTACTGTTATATTCGCTCTTTTTTGACTGGCGTTTGTTTATATCATAAATTTACATGTTGTGGAATAATGATAAAGATGAAATATCTGGTATTAAAGGTATGTTTAGTCTTGATCCTGGTATTACCGGGAAATGTCTCAACTGAAGCGCAGGGGACACGGGTCGACTTTAGCACTATACCTAAAAGCGGCACTATACTTATCTATTCCCATCAGGATGATGACCTTATCTGGATGCTGCCCTTCTGGAGCAAAAGTGAGAAATTCATCCAGGGTGCTATGCCTTCGACTTCTTCATACAGGACTGTAATAAGTCAGCAGCAGACATTTATTAATAACAACAGGTACAATATTGCATATCAGTCAAACTGGTATTCCCCATGGGACGATGTTACAAATGCAGAATATTCTGCATATTATCTCGGCGCGAATACCTCGTACAATTACCTGTTAAATGATCATCTGGAAACACGCCTTTTTAATGATCCGACCGAACTTTCCAGAAATGAAATAAATAAATTAAAGGCCAAACTTGAACAGTACTTTGCCGATCCTTCTATGTCAAGGGTCATGTCCCATAACAACTGGGGGGAATATGGCCACCAGCACCATAAGGGGGTAAATAAAGCTGTAAGGGAACTCTCTGTTAAGTACCGCAAGGACATGTGGATGCTTGGATGCGACAATGGTGGATTTGCAGATGTAACAGTCCCTAACGGAATTACCTGGGCTTATGGTAGTTTCAATACTCCTGCACTCTACACCGCGATCAGAGATATTTATGTTGCCAATGGCCGTTGGACATGGTACACCGACAGGGTGCCATCGGGTGATCACAAGTTCATAAAAATTGTTGATAGAGGAAACGATAAATCATATATTCTCAAGGGAGATCCGATCACTTATCCTGGACCTTCACAGCAGGAATCAGGCGCATACATCTTTGATGGAGATGATGATTATATGACCCTTAAGGGAAATAATTATTCATCTTTTACAATTGCAATGAGGGTCATGCCTGACCAGATCAGGGGGATGGATATCTCAGCTATGTCAGAGTATCCAACATCAGGGAAAAATGACAGGAACTTATATTTAAACGGCGACGGACGTATTTCTGCCCGGATTTATGACGGCAGCTCAAGAGTTACTACCTCATCAGCAGTGATTTCAGCAGGTACGTGGACGCACATTGCCATTTCCGGCAACGGCAGCAATCTTAAATTGTATATAAACGGAACTCTCGACCGGACAATTACCGCGGGAACAGCAATTACAAATTACTCAACACCTGAGCTTATACTCGGACAGGCCACCAGGACAGGAACATATTTCAGGGGACAGATAAATGATGTAAAAATGTATAACCGTGTGCTCTCCGACAATGAAATCGCCCAGCTAAGCGGTAAAGGATACGTTGTAACATCGAGTGCCGGTACAGGAGGAACAATAACTCCATCCGGAGCTGTAGCAATAAGTCCAGGTTCGGCCGTTTCGTGCAGCATCAGGGCAAGTTCGGGGTATGAGATAGCTGATGTAAGGGTTGATAATGTCTCGGTCGGAGACCTCTCATCATATGAATTCACTAATATTTCCGGTGATCACAGAATAACTGCTGCTTTTAACCGGATAACATTTTCTATTTCAGCAGAAGCAGGCACGGGTGGAGATATTGACCCTAAAGGAAAGATTACAACTGATTACGGATCAAAACGGGGATTTACAATTAAACCCGGTAACGGCTATAAGATCTCAGATGTCAGGATCGATAATATATCGCAAGGTCCATTATCTGAATATACTTTTAACAATATTACATCTGACCATAAAATATCAGCAACTTTTACCTCTCTCATATATAATATAGAGAGCATAGCCGGCCAGGGCGGTACAATTAGTCCTTCAGGATTAAGCCGCATCATGCATGGCAGTAATCAAAACTTTAATATCACCCCTTCAAAAGGTTATAAAGTAGGCGAAGTTATTGTTGATAATGTTTCTGTGGGTGCGGTTACAAATTATTCTTTCAGGAACGTAACCTCTGACCATTCAATCTCTGTCCGGTTCCTCCCAATGACCTATACTTTCACAGCCATTTCAGGAGCAGGCGGATCAATCAGCCCTGAAGGAGATACTAAAGTAGGTTACGGGTATGATCAGATTTATACTATACACCCTGAATATGGTTATAAAATAAATAACCTGATAGTTGATTATCATCCTGTCAATATTACATCAAATGAATTCTCTTTCAGGAATGTTACAGAAGGTCATACTATTTCTGTTAACTTTTCAAAGCTGATGACTTATTCAATAGACATTGGATATCTTAAAAACGGATCAATTTCTCCTTCCGGAGATACGTCAGTTTTTGAAGGATCTGATCAGACCTTTACAATTATTCCTGCTAACGGGTTCAGAGTCTCCTGTGTGTTTATTGATACAATTCCAATCGGTCCTGCTACTGAATATACTTTCAGTAATATATCATCCGATCATTCAATTTCTGCAACTTTTTCATCCTCGGTTAAACTGGAACTGTATCCCAATCCATTCAGACAAGGGTTTACCTTAAATATCAGGGCTCCTTATGATCAGCAGTACGAGATAAGTATTATAACACTGGGTAACAGGATTGTATACAAGAAACTCGAAATACCGGCAAATACGATAGTTACATTAACACCCGAAATCCCACCGGGTTTTTACATTCTGAATGTTTTTTACAAAGGGACAAAAGAAGCATTCGCAAGGATCGTGAAGAACTAGACTTCACTAATCATCTCTGCTCTTTCGTTTGTATCAATCAGCTCAATATTCAATCCGTAACGGGCCAGCAGGAATGCTATGTTATGGTTATTGAATGCCTCTCCTGGCTGCGGAGGGACAAGGGTGATAAGTCCTTTATCCTTTAATTCTCTGAGTCCGTCATCCATGTTGTCGCACATGAAACAGATATGATGAAATCCACCACCCCTGCTGACGAAATTTACAAGAGAAAGATTCTCCTTAAGCGGTTCAATGATCTTTATTGTAAGGCTTTTTTCTTTTTTCAAAAAGACCACTTTAACTTTCTGAAGCGAATTCACAACAATCCCTGTCATCTGCTTATAGCCAAATACCTTTTCCCAGTAGGCTATTCCCTCTCCAATGTCCTTTACAGCAATACAGATGTGATCAATTATCATTTCAGAGCTTTCCTTTGATTTTTTTACCGGTCGCGCTTATAACCAGCTGTTCCTTTAGTTCAAAGATCTGAGGAACCTTATATAGTGCAAGATGTGCGGCACAATGCTGTTTGATTTTCTCAACCATTGTTTCCTTTCCGTTTTCAGCACGGATTACTATGACAGCTTTGAGTGCTTCCCCAAGCAGCTCATCTTCTACTCCTTCAATAGTACAGTCAACGACTTCGGGAATTTCAAGAATAACCGCCTCAATCTCTTTAGGACTTATTCTTTTACCGCCTACCTTTATTATCTCCTTCTTTCGGGCAGTCAGGAAGATATATCCGTCCTTATCAACGGTTCCGAGATCGCCTGTGTAGAGCCAGCCATCCCTGATCGTATTTTTTGTACCTTCTTCATCTTTAAAGTATCCAAGCATTACATTGTCGCCCCTGGCAATTACTTCACCAATCTCTCCTGGTTTTATTTTTACTCCCTTCTCATTTATCACTTTTAATTCCACTCCGGGGATGCCCTTGCCCATCGAGCCTTTTTTGGCCTCATACAATTCAGGAGGCAAATATGACAGCCTGGCTGTGGCTTCAGTTTGCCCGTACATGACAATAAATGTCACCTCCGGATGGCTGTGCCTGAATTCATCAATGAAAATCGGTGCAAGCTTTCCTCCGGCCTGGGTCACGTACTTGAGATCGGGGAACTTTGTGGTTTTGAAATTATCTGATTTTCTCAGCAAAATCTGGAAATGACTCGGTACTCCTGCAAATCCGGTGCATTTATATTCAAGAAGATTGTTAATGATACTTCCCAGAAAAATAAAAGAATTATTTAAAACTATCGAACCTCCGACACGTAAATGAGTGTGCAGCAGGGATAATCCATAACAGTAATAAAAGGGGAGAACAACAAGCATCCTGGCCTCCTGATCAAGCTTAAGATAGGTTACTATGGAATCGGTATTTGCGATAAGGTTCTTATGCGAGATCATCACTCCTTTAGGCACACCTGTTGATCCCGATGTGAATATTATTTCGGCACAGGCCTCACTGTCAAAGTTTTCTTCATTGCCGGAAAGAGGCCCGCTGAACTCCTCTATCCCGATTGTGTCGGGGAATATGCATTTAACTGCACCGGCTGTAATTTTCCGTTCTATGTCCCGTGTCATGAATATCAATACCGGATTTGTCAGTCCCGTAATATATTCCAGATTCTCCTTCTCTATGTTCGGATCCAGGGGAATGCAAACATTTCCTGATTTGATAATTGCAAAATAGGCTATAAGAAAGAACCTGTTATTCACTGACAGGAGCAGAATGTTCTTATTGGTGCCAAATTCCTTTCTGAGCCATGAGGCAAGACGGAATGAAGAACCGTAAAGTTTTTTAAATGAAAGGTTATCCTTTCCTGCCAGAAAGAACTTCTCAAGATTTGATGTCTTATCAAAAAAGTAATCAAAAGCATTCATTATTGTAAGTCTTAGTTAGATTCCAAAATAATCCCTTACAGGGGGCATTCTTAAATATTCTGTTGTTTTGCGTTTCCTCTCGAAGTTCCTGAACAATGCGTCAATCCTTTCGGCTGTTTCTCCCATTACATCTGCCACTTCCTGCGGAGTATAGCCATTCTCATATCCATACCAGTAAATATCCATAAGTCGGAACGGAAGCTGGTAAAAGAACTCTTCCTGGGTCTGAGTGGCCGAATAAGTATCAGTAGTCGGTGTTCTATCAATTATCCTGTGCGGCACACCAAGATATTCGGCAAGCTGGTAAACCTGTGTTTTGTAAAGGTTTCCTATTGGCATCACATCGCCGGCTCCATCACCATGCTTTACAAAGAATCCCTGTTCCTGTTCGTGCTTGTTGGGTGTTCCTATTACTGCAAAATGCATTGCTTCGGCATGATAATACAAAATCGACATCCTTGATCTCTGCTTAAAGTTGGAAGCAGCAACAATCTGGAGATATTCCCGGGCATGAAGCATTTTATCCTGCTGTACACCTTTTTCATCTATTATACTCAATGTAAAGAGAGGCGGAAGATTATTGTAAAGACCACTCTGCCTTATGCCAATCTTCATCTTGAATGTTTTCGGATCATATTCCGGGAATACCCTTTTAACGGCTTCATCGCGCCTGTCGTAACATTTAAATCCGTCAAGTGCTCCGGTTATAACTTCCTTGATGGTTCTGATCCCGAATTTTCCGGCCAGTTCAAGTGCAAGTTCTTCGCTGTCGGGACTTGAATCCTTCTCGGGCATAATTATTCCCACCACTTTATCAGCTCCAAAAGCTTTTACAGCAAGGGCCAGACA
>JBBSAP010000115.1:0-9259 GCA_038252165.1 Bacteroidales bacterium
CCGCCAGTAGTCGGCATACTGATCCCTGAGGTTCCTGGGATCGAGTCCGAGATATGAATAATGTGACCAGAAAAGGGGCCCTCCGTATTCTTCAGCTCCGTTATGCTTCAGCTCAAGGAAATATCCGTATTTTTCATGGTTTGTTTTAATTTCACCACTTCTTGCCCACCCCTTGTGATAAGCGTCAGCCGGTACCGGGTAAGTTGGCGACGACGCAGCCAGTACATACAATATAAGGCATTCATTATACCCTTTTACAGGGAAATTCATCGCCCAGCCATAATCAGGCGACCAGTGCCAGTAGATCACGTTTTCACCTCCCCTTGTGAACCAGCTCCATTCAACCTCTCTCCACAGCTTGTCTATATCTGCAGAAAGCCTCTTTTCTTCTTCATTTCCGTCTTTAAAATACTGCCTTACAGCAAGTAGTCCCTGCACCAGGTATGCGGTCTCAACAAGGTCAGCTCCGTTGTCCTTTAGCGAGAATGGTTTTACTTTGCCTGTCTTGCCATACAACCAGTGGGGCCAGGCACCGTGAAAACGATCGGCATGTTGAAGGGATGCGATAATTTTCTGAAACCTGGCAAGTCCTTCCTGTCTGGTTATGAATCCTCTTTCAATGCCTGTCACTATCGCCATAAGTCCGAACCCGGATCCTCCTGATGTAACCACATCCATGTCGTTTTCAGGATATATACCGTCGACATGGTAACGTTCGCGGGCCATCCCTGAAACAGGTTCAGCACCATCCCTGAAGTATTGAAAGGTCCGATACTCAACAAGTGTCAGCAGAGAATCATCTGATAATAATTCTGCTGCTTTTTCCGGAGTTAGGCTGTCTTTTTTGCCTCCTGTGTTTCTCAGACATGAGGATCCAAGAAGCAATATCACAAAAAAAATACTGATTGTCTTCATATGAAGAATTGTAATATGGTTATATGAATTGGTCATCAAAGTGAACATAAGTTAATCATTAAAGTTGAGATCGTCAACCTTTATTACCCGATCATTCGACCCTAAAGTGTTTCCTTGTCGAAATTACTTCACCTCCGGAGGTTATTCCCTGAACATTAATTTCATAATCAGAGACAAAATCTGAAGTCCAGAATTCCAGCCTGGCTTTACCTTCACTGTCTGTCTTAACTGATGGATTCCAATAGAGTGTATTCCTGAAGTCGGGAAGAGCGCTATTCTTCAGATCTGATGAAGAGTAATCAGGCGAAAAGAATGACTCTACAGGATCTGTTACTCTCAGGGGGAGCCTGATCATATAACCAGGTAATGGAATAGTGCTGAAATCAGCAGATCTAGTTATTATATTAAATAATCCCGGGAAGGAATAATTTCCAACAAAATATTTTTCCTTGATCACATCAATTCTTTCAACCATTGAAGGATCGAGTTCCTCAATTATTGAGGCATCATTTATTTTTACACCATCCAGAAAAAGATCAGGTGATGTTTCATACCTGGTCTCATTTATGCGATCGGTAATAAGAATTTCATAACCGGAATTTCTCTTTTTCATCGAGACATGCGGCAAAAGTTCATAAAAAACCTCTTCCATTTTAGGCAGGGTTACATAATCTGCCATAATAAGTTCAATATCCGGTTTCCCATAGAACCTTACCGGTTTAAGCGGGCGTAAGACGCTTTCCATCTGACTTCCGTAAGAAGATACTCCATAAATCTTTCTTATCTGGTAATTGACACTCCAGTCAGTAATATACTGAGGAATTGAAACGCCTTCGGTGCCAGACGCCATTTGAGCAGGGGCAAGCTGTTCAGCAAATCCTGACTCAAGAACGATCTTCTGCATCCTGCTTTCATCATCAGGCATTAACACCAAATCTTTAATACTTGCATCAATTTGGATATTAAAGCTGAAATTCCCTGTATAATCTGTCTTTGCATATTGAAAACCAGGTTCTTTGCCGGGCATGCAGAGTAAAACATACTCTGAAGAAGAAGATAATGGTTTATCTGCAGCAGTCAGTATCCCTCTCAGGAAGTGAAACTCTCTCTCCATCTTGTACTCGTAATCGGGTCTTTTGCCGGATAATATTAATGACCAGTCAATCCACTTACTCTTAATATTTAACAGGATACTGTCCATAACCTCCCGGTGTATTTCGCTTATCTTTGTTGACGATAATCCAGATCTGTTAATTCCGAATTCTGAACCGAATATCAAATAGTCCTTAAGGTCGGCCCTCCGGCTGCCTTCAGTTAATGGAGAAACTGAAACGCTGATATTTCCTGGCTTTAAATTGTTTGTGAATGAATTGCTGGTGACCAGATCCACAATGACTTTTTCCCTCACTCCGTAACTGTCTCCGGAATTTACCGTAATAGCCGGACTGCCGGGGGAGTATGTGTAATTATATTTTGAACAAACTGGCTGACCTTTAGAGTCAAAAACAGTTATTTGGTTTATACCACCGGTTAAGGATCCAACTGGAATAAGTACTTTTTTTTCTTCCCCGGTAATTATTTCACTGCTTGTGTGATCAATTATTCCGTGTGTCTGGATGAATAAATAAAACAGATTATTGTTTTCAGTACGATACTTTTCATTTGCCGTGAAAATTATTTCGATGCTATCGGATTTAAGACTATTTATCTTTAAAGTCATTCCGCTATTGGAAGCTCCGGAACTTACCGGTTCATTAATTTTTTCAGTATCGATAGTGGCATTACCGGATTTTCCTTTAAGCCTTTTGTTATTAATTGGATTGAATATCCTGATATCACTGACAAAACAATTACTGGGAAGGAAGTTCTTCATCCAGTTTGTGTAAGCCCGGATGGTATAAGTTCCTGAGCTTAAAGTATCGGGCAGAGTTATTTGCCCCGGACCGAAGCCATTTTCAAGATATATCCTTTTTTGTGCAACAGGTCTGTTTTCAGTATTTAAAAGTTCAAAATATGCGATTCTGCTTGAAGCTGATGGCTTATGACTCTGCCTGTCAATCAGATAAATAGCAAACCAAAGATCTTCACCTGAGATATATTCATCCCTGTCAGTGTGGATGAAAACTTCTTCACGCGGTACTGCTTCAAGGTAACTTTGAAATCTCTGTCTTAAAAGATCCGGGATAATATTTTGTCCCCGGCTGTAATAATTCTGATTGATCAGGAAGAATAAAAAGAAAAGAATATAAACAGGCTTAATATCTTTTTTCATACCATTTTAATCACATAATCATGTATTAATCACCAATCCAAAATTCCGGCTTTTTATTTGTCCCTCTGACAGTGCAATCGGCACACCCTTTTTTATCGGTTAGTATTCTTACCCTCGGACTTCCGAAGCCCCATGAACCTGGCGGATTATCTGAAAGCACCCATACACTTTCATCCAATCCCCATATTTCAACCTCTCCATATACAGTATCGGTGGGACAATCAGGGTACTGATCTATAATACCCCCAAAATCATCCTGTATGAAGATCCTTTTTGAGGATTTTGCAGAGACACTGAAATACCCAAGCACATCTTCTCCGGGATTTTCAACACAGAAAATATTGCTGGGAACTGATGCAGGAATGATGTCATAAAGTCCGCCAGCCTGATCAGTAATATTCTGTATTTTTTCCCAGTAAATATATTCATCTTCATTTAAGGAGTATTGATTGACAGATATACTGTATTTCCTTAGCAATCTGTCGGTAGTGTTTGAAATATATGTAACAGGATGCCTGATTATTCTGGATTCATTAAAGGCAGCTGTACTTTTTATATTGATTGTCGTTGATGTGTCAGAAACCCAGCATTTGATTTTTTCCACAGGCCATAAAAGTCTTAGAACCCAGGTTTCGTCAAAATTCCACCGGTAATATTTGTTCAGGTTTTCAGGATCATGCGTGTCGAGATAGATATTGCAGCCATCAATTCCAAAGTAATTCTCATAACCTTCTTTAATTACAGTTTTTTCATAATAAATACTGTCAATCGGAGGTACTGGTTTCATTTCCACCGGGGATGACTCATAATTAATAATTTTAGTCCCATTATTTGAGCTTATTATTAACGTATATATTCTCCCTGCCTGACCTCTGAAAGATGAAGAGTCGGTTATATACGTTCCTGCTGCCTTTTCGTGCAATGGATAAAAATTCCCGGCATCATCCTTTATACTGACCTGACATCCTTTAAGGGGCTTTGCTTCACTTTTCTTTCCAAATGGCAGAGATTTTGATAGTTTTATCGTATTCGGACCCGGCTGATCAGTAATTAATCCTTCAACAACAAGGAGCTCCTTCAATTCTTCAGTCTCAGGGGTGAACTGTACAATGCATCCATTCAGAAGAATGAGATATAATAATTGGATTATTCCTGAAATTGGTTTCATTTTTAAAAATCAAAGCTAAATGTTACCGAAGGAATTGCCTGTCCGAAAACTGAAAGTTTATATCCGTTAATTACGTCCCCTTCCTTCTTAAAATATATTGAATAGACATTCTTCCTACCTAACAGATTGTAAACCGAAAATGTCCAGTTTGGATGAGCAATCTGGCGTAGACTGAGGCTTCCTCCGATTCTGAAGGAAAGATCAAGCCGTGCGTAATCAGGAATTCTGTATTTATTACGGTCCGAATAATGAACAAGTAAATCATTGTACATAATGTAAGTTGCCACAGGAAAGGTTATAGGACGACCTGTGCTCCAGGTATAGTTGGAAGAAAAACTGAAACGGCGTGAAAGAAGATAGTTAAATGTAAAAGTCAGGTCATTTGGCTTGTCGAAATTTGCAGGAAACCATTTTCCTTCATTTATAATTTCTTCTTTCAGGGCGCTCAGACTCCTGACAAAAGTCCTTGAATATGTATATCCCAAAGTGAACCTGAGCTTTCCTTCACTCTTTTTTAAAAGAACCTCAAGCCCGTAGGATTTTCCCCTCACATTTACTATATCCTGTTCAATAAATTCATTCATAATAAGGTTTGCTCCTCCCTTGAAGTCAGCCATATTCTTTATTCCCTTGTAATAGATCTCAGCAGAAGATTCAATGGTGCTGTGGAAAAGCATCTGGTAGAAACCAATGGCTATCTGGTCTCCAGTCTGAGGTTTAAGATTATAATCACTTAATTTCCAGGTATCAGTAGGGGAAATAGAAGTGGAATTCGAGAGAAGATGAAGATATTGCCTGGTCCTGTTATAATTAATCTTAAATGAATTTTTGTCAGATATCCTGAAATTCAACGATATTCTCAATTCCGGACCTGCATATTTCTTCACAACCTCCCCGGTTTTAAAATCAAGCGTATCAACAATGGTTGACCCTGATTTTGAAAATCCGGGCCGGTAAACCATTACTGCCTCCGGTCCAAGGGCAAAATAAGACGATAATCTGATGCCTGCGTTGACTGATAAGAAATTGGTCAGATTGAATTTATCTTCGGCATATAGCGCACCATCAATTGCCCTTTCCTTTTCAATATGAAATTGTTTTACAAGCGATGAGTCACTGGCAGGTTCATAGCTGCCTGGCAAAACTGTAATTCTATTAAGGTCAAGTCCGAAGTTTAATTCATTTCTGCCTTTAAACAAGTTGAAATCTGCTTTGAAACCAGTGCTGTTGATCTTATGTGAGAGTATAAATGATTCAGGCTTATGCTTCTGGCTTGAAATATTATATTCGTAAAAGCTGTTGTTCAATGAGAAAGTGGAAAAAAACCTGCTGTTGAAAATATGACGCCATCTTAAAGCCATAATATTGTTGTCGTACCTGAAAACAGTATCTGAACCAAACCGGAATGCATCATGGCTTATATATGATGCAAAATCTATCTTGTTTGTTTTATTCAGTGAATAAGTTATCTTTCCGTTAATGTCATAGAATGAAGCACTGCTCTCCCTTAGCGTCTCATTATTAAACAGGCCGAAAATCCAGTTTGAATAGGTTGTCCTGCCCGTGATAATATAATTGAGAGTGTCTCTGATCAGCGGCCCTTCCACCATAATCTGGGTTGTCACAGGACTTATGCCTGCACTTCCGGTAAATTCGTTTTTGCCTTCATTTGTTCCAATGTCAAGCACTGACGATATCCTTCCTCCGTAACGGCTTGGTATGCCTCCTTTAAATAATGTTGCATCTTTAATTATATCAGGATTCACAGCTGAAAAGAATCCGAAGAAATGAGATGAGTTGTAAACAGGGGCTCCATATAAAAGAATCAGATTCTGGTCAGCTGTTCCGCCTCTGACATTAAATCCGGCCGAACCCTCACCAACCGATTTTACCCCTGGAATCAGGAGAATACTTTTTACAATATCGGATTCCCCAAGTGATGTCGGCAGCAATTTAAATGACTGAATATTAATCTTTTCCATACCAACTTCAAACCGTTTGAGAATCATGTTTTTCTCAGCCGAAACAACCGTCTCCTTCAATGGTATTAAAACACTTTTCATTCCGACATCCAGATCACCGGCTCCAAAAAGGTTCAGGTTAATGGTTTCCACCTTCATACCGATAAATGAAAACTGAAGAGTATGAATTCCACGGGGAAGGGCCAGTGAATAAAACCCAAATTCATTGGAAATTGCACCGACAGCAAGCTTCTGGTTGAAAATCGTTACTCCTGTCACTGGTTCTTTTGTATCAATGTTTTTAATATATCCTGAAATAAAGACCCTTCCCGGATTATTTCTTTCTGCAGGATTACCAACTTCAATAAACGTATTACCGTTTAAATGCTTTTCTTCTGAAGTTTTAACATAATCGGTAGGAGGCAGGTAGGTTTTATCAGTATCCCCTGTAATGGAAGAGGCTTTAATTGCAAAATCTTTTGTAAGTACAACATTTCCCTTTCTGTCTATGTAATAATAAATGCTGGTTCCGCGTAGAAGGTCATCAAGTAAATCTGACAGGCTGAAATTTCCCGGATATTCCTTCAATTTCAGATCCCTGACCCATTCTTCCTTATAAAAGAATCTGATTTTTTTGAGCGATTGAGTGGAGACTGCAAAATCTTTAAACGGGATATCCTTATAGCCGGCAGGTGACCACTGCTTTTCCTGGGCTAAAGCGTAACATGGGAAAATAAATATAAAAAATAGTATGAAGATCCTTAATCTCATATATAATGTCCTATTCTTTCAAATCATCGATAAACCGTAGAAAAGGTATAAAACTGCCGGGATCTTCATTTGAGAATTTTAAATTGTTTTCCTTCATAAATTGCCTGACTTCTTTCTTCTGAACATTTAAGATCCTGAACAGATCATTTCTTCCGGGGATATAAAATACTTCTCCTTCGTGAATGATATAGATACTGTTAATCTGATAAAACTTATCAAATTCTTCCCTGTCAGCAAGCTTTTCTATTTTTTTGCTGTATCTCGCATATAAGGTGGTTCGGCCTTTGTATAAAACATTGTAATAACCACCCGGAAAAACTACGTTACCTTCAGGGATTTTAATAAAATGATAATTTTTATTTTGAAAAATCAGAGAAAAGCTGTCAACCATTTGTTTGTTCACCTGAAGCATTCCTGCAGGAGTAAACGGAATTATGATTTCATCTGTAAAAATATCGTACTTAATCCTTACATCTGAGAATGTTTTGCCCCTGATAGTTACGGAACCTGGTAAGAACTCTTTTGAAAATAGAAATTGATTTTCCTTTATAAGGGGGAACATGTTTCGCCAGGGTTTCCCATTATAGAGCATTTGATTTGCATCGATTGTATCCTGATATTGGAGTTCAAATCCGTTGGATTTTGGTTTACTCTGGCAAGCTCCGGGTATGCTGTTAAGCATTAATAAATTAATAACGATAAATGCCAGGTAATCATAACAATTCATGGAGGCACTCTGTTTATGATAAACTATATCCCGGCTCTTTAAACTGCCGGTTAACTCTTGGATTATGGGGGTTACACTTCAAAAACCTTAATTATTCTAAGAAATAATTTTACAAAACTATCCAATTTTTATTCTCTTGATTGAATTTCCTTCCTAAGAATCCGATATTAACTCTAGTTTATAAATTTTAACCCTTCCTGATAATGTAAAAATCATTAAATTGGCAACATACATTATAATTTTTACAGATCTTCAATAAATAATTTTCAATACAGGAATTAATAACAGGATATATGAAAAACTACAACACAGAAACTCGTCGCGGTTTTATAAGAAAGATTGGCATCGGCAGCGCCTTTGCCGCATTGAGTACTATGCCGGCATTAGCCTCATATTCAGATGTCAGGGAAAAGAAAAAATCAAAAAACGGAGTCTCTCTTAATCTGGGACTCCAGGAAGGAGTTACTCCGGGTGACTCATTAAGCCAAAAACTTGATTTTATGGAAGCAAACGGGGTATATGGCCTGGAACTTGGAGGCGGTAATCTTGCTGCAAGGGTACCCGATATCCAGAAAGATCTCCGGAACCGGAAGGTGAAAGTAACTGCCATATGTGCCGGATTTAAGGGATGGCTTATTTCAACCGAGGAGAGCGAAAGGAAAAAATGTATTGATACTTCAAAGGAGATACTCGTCGCTGCCGGAGCACTTGGATCATACGGGATGATACTTGTCCCGGGTTTTAACAGTCAGAAACCGTCATTCCCTTTTGTCGAAGCCAGGGCGATACTTATCGACCAGTTAAAGGAGCTTGGCGAATTCGCAGTCAAAAATAATACAACAGTAATTCTGGAACCTCTGAACAGGAGGGAAGCATGGTTCCTCCGGCAGGTATCAGACGCAGCAGCAATCTGCAGGGATGTCGACAGCCCCGGAGTAACATGCATGGGCGATTTCTGGCACATGACATGGGAAGAGACCGACGATATGGGAGCTTTCATCTCTGGTCAGAAATACCTGAATCATGTCCATATTGCAAGCCGCAAAACCAGAAAAGCTCCCGGCGAAGATGAGGGGGATAACTATATAACCGGATTTAAAGCTCTGAAAATGATCAACTATCAGCATTTTGTCAGCTTTGAATGCGGCACAAAAGGAGATAAAAATGTTGTCATCCCGGCAGCATTGAAACTATTAAGGGATCAATGGGAATTAGCATAATTAAGATGAAAAAAATTCTTCTCCTTCTGCCATTTATACTTCTTGCCTGGTCATGCGCCAAAGAACAACCTGTAACGGAGATTCCTTTAAAAGAACATCCAAGACCCGATTTTGAAAGAAGTGCATGGCAGAACCTGAACGGCTACTGGCAATTTGCACCTGACTCATTAAATGCCGGCGAAAAGGAAAACTGGCAGAAAAATCCGGAAGTCTTTACTTCCAGTA
>JBBSAP010000116.1:0-9215 GCA_038252165.1 Bacteroidales bacterium
ACCCTTTATTCTGCTAATTGATGTTTTGAGCTCGCGCTGGTAAGGATCCGGATACCTGTTCAGACTGCCATAGGGATTCTCATTTGCATCCAGAAATACTCCGTCTTTCCCCTTAAATTCATCACGTGCACAGGAGTAGGGAATAAGAGTTTTGACATTCTCCCTGACAAGTTTATTGATATCAATCATCTCCCATCGATTTTAAACGTAAGGTTACTGCATTTTTATGACCGTGTAAAAGTTCAGCTTCTGCCATTTTTTCGATAACCGGACCAAGTGTTTTCAATCCTTCGGGTGAAACCTCCTGGAATGTTATTTTTTTCACAAAGCTCTCTGACGAGACACCGCTAAAATTCTTTGCAAACCCGTTGGTAGGCAGTGTATGGTTGGTCCCGGAAGCATAGTCACCGGCGCTTTCACAGCTGTATTTTCCAAGGAATACCGATCCGGCATTTGTAACCTGTTCTGCCAGCAATGATGGATCGGATGTCGAGATTATAAGGTGCTCGGGAGCATACATATTACTCAATTCTATACAATCCGTCAGTGAGTTTAGAAGAATTAAGGAGCTGTTTGCCAGTGCCTTGAGAGCTATCTCTTTTCTTGGTAAAAGAGCCAACTGTTTATATGTTTCAAATTCTACGGCATTTATCAGCTCAGAAGTATCCGTCAGAAGGATCACCTGACTGTCGGTTCCGTGCTCAGCCTGGGAAAGAAGATCTGAAGCGATAAAAGACGGATCAGCAAATTTATCAGCAATTATAAGTACCTCGCTTGGCCCTGCAGGCATATCGATCGGGATCCCGTCGAGCTGAACCATCTCTTTGGCTTTTGTAACATACTGGTTTCCGGGGCCAAAAATCTTATCGACTTTTGGAACCGTTTCCGTCCCATACGCCATGGCTGCTATAGCCTGAGCACCCCCGATTCTGAAGATATCCGTAACACCTGCAATATATGATGCATATAATATAAGAGGACTGACATCACCGTTCTTATCAGGGGGTGTGCAGAGAATAATCTCGTGGCATCCTGCAATTTTTGCAGGCACAGCCAGCATGAGGACTGTCGAAAATAGTGGAGCAGTGCCACCGGGAATATATAGTCCTACCTTCCCGATAGGAGTGTTTTTCCTCCAGCATTTTACTCCTTTTGTGGTCTCAATCACCAGCTCATTAATCAGTTGTGACTGGTGAAATTTCTCAATATTGGCCTTTGCAAGATTGATTGCTTCTCTGAGTGATTCATCCACTTTTTCGGCTGATCCTGAAACCTCGGAATTATTGACTCTCAGGCTTTTCAGGACAGCGCTATCATATTTCACGGATAGATCATAAAGCGCCTTGTCGCCTGATTTTTTTACCTTGCGTAAAATGTCTGCAACAGCCTCTTCGAGTCCCGACCGGTCCAGCGATGGTCTTTTACACAAGGAATCCCAGGTTTTTCTTTCCGGGTATTTAATTATCTTCATTAAAGGATCAATTTCTCAATTGGTATAACAAGTATTCCTTCAGCGCCTGCATTTTTAAGCTGGTTGATCCTGTCCCAGAATTCGTCCTCCTTGACAACCGAGTGGATACTGCACCAGCCTTTTTCCTCCAGCGGCAGAATTGTAGGACTTTTTACACCTGGAAGGATTTTACAGATATCATGCAACGCTTCAAGAGGAGCATTAAGGAGTATGTATTTATTTTCCTTTGCGTTTTTTACAGCCCTGACCCTGAAGAGCAGTTTTTCAAGAATACTCTGTTTCTGATGATCAAGGTTTTTATTTGAGATTATCACTGCCTGACTTTTCAGAATTATGCCCACTTCGCGTAATCCATTGGTCATCAAAGTACTGCCAGAGCTTACTATATCGCATACCGCATCAGCCAGGCCGATACCGGGAGCTATTTCAACGCTTCCGCTGATCTCTTCTATTTTAGCAGTGATATTGTTTTCTTTAAGGTATTCAGTGAGAAGCCTTGGATAACTGGTCGCAATTTTTTTGTTCATAAAATATTGAGTGCCGTCGAAGGCTGCTTCTTTTGGTATGGCAAGGCTCAACCGGCAATGAGCAAAGCCCAGCTGCTCAAGAATAGATACATCCTTATTTTTTTCGAAAACCATGTTCTCCCCGAGAATTCCGATATCGGCAACCTGCTGTTCTACATACTGAGGGATATCATCATCCCTCAGGAAGAGTATTTCGACGGGGAAATTTACTGCACTGGTCTTAAGAACATCAGTGCCGTTAGAAAATTTTATCCCGCACTCTTCCAACAGTTTATGGGAGTTTTCGCTTAACCGTCCTTTTTTCTGGATCGCAATTTTCAGTTTGCTCATTTTATTTTTGTTTTATCTGCGCAAACCCCGGGGAACAAAAAACCCGTCAGATCTGCTCAGACGGGTTATGATATTTTGATACAGCTACATATCACTTTCATTTCGCCTGAGATCAGGAATCAAAATGGTGATGATGTAATTGAAATGATTTCATTAGTTTAATATGTGAAGACAAAGATAGGATTATTTTAATAATTATCATCGTTCATGATGTAAAACTTATTTCGCCCCTTAGGTGGCTTAGCGTATAGCTACTTTAGCTACTACGGAGCGTCGAAAAGGTTATACCCTTTCAGCTACAAGATCACCAACCTCAGTGGTAGTATATCCCATGCGCCCTGCCCCGAGGTCTTTCAGCTTATTGGCCGTTACATCCATGATGGCATTCTCCACAGCCTGCGCCGCTTTTTCTTCTCCGAGATGCTCAAGCATCATCGCCCCGCATGCAATGGCTGCCAGAGGGTTAATTATATTCTTCCCTGTGTACTTCGGGGCAGAACCGCCAATGGGCTCAAACATCGATACTCCCTCAGGATTAATGTTCCCGCCTGCTGCTATACCCATCCCTCCCTGGGTTATTGCTCCAAGATCAGTGATGATATCCCCGAACATATTTGTCGTCACTATTACATCAAACCATTCGGGATTCTTTACCATCCACATGCAAGTTGCATCAACGTGATAATATTCTCTCTTAATATCAGGATAGTCGGCTTGTCCCATTTCATGAAAAGCTCTTTCCCAGAGATCAAAAACATATGTCAGGACATTTGTCTTGCCGCAAAGAGCCAGGGTCTTTTTCCTGTTCCTCTTCCGTGTGTATTCAAAAGCATATCTTAAGCACCGGTCAACCTGAAACCGGTTATATACCATATTCTGAATGGCAACCTCATGCGGGGTACCCTTCAATGTAACGCCGCCGCTTCCAGTATAAACATCGCCGGTATTTTCCCTGACAACAACATAATCAATATGCTCCGGACCCTTGTCCCGGAGAGGGGTGGCAACACCCGGATATAGTTTGATCGGACGCAGATTAACATACTGATCGAGCTCAAAACGAAGTTTTAAAAGAATTCCCTTTTCAAGAATCCCGGGCTTCACATCGGGATGTCCGATTGCCCCAAGGAAAATTGAATCAAATTTCTTCAGCTGTTCCGGTGCCGATTCGGGAAGAACTTCGCCCGTCCTGAGATACCGGTCTCCTCCGAAATCAAATTCCTCGAAATTAAGATTAAACCCGAATTTTGAAGCAGCGGCACTCAGCACTTTTCTGCCCTCTCTTACCACCTCCGGGCCTGTCCCGTCACCAGGAATGGATGCAATATTGTAAGTTTTGTTCATGCAATTAATGTTTCAGATTATTATTCATTATGATGATTAACAATTATGGTATCGCCTATCCTGATCTCGTTGTTCTCAACAATATTCAGCATTTTCTCAGTTGCCTTTATTGCTGATTCTGTCTGATCTGCATCAAGCCCTTTGGTCCTGAATTCCCTGTTATTGAAATTCCATGTAATTAGGGTCTCAACGAGAGCGTCAGTCTTTCCTCCCGGAGGGATTGAAACTTCATAATCAGTAAGTGTCGGGAGCTCCTTCCCAAGTCTGTCATAAATGACCCTCAGGGCTTTCATAAATGCATCGTACTGGCCATCACCTGAAGAAGTCTCCTGGTAAATAGTGCCGTCAATCTCGATCTTAACGCTGGCGAAAGGCTTCAGTCCATATGACAGGGAAAGTGAATAATTCTTTATGAATATTTTGTAATCAGCCCTGTCATTTCCAAGTACATCAGATATAATAAATGGCAGATCTTCGGTCGTGACATTCTCCTTTTTATCGCCAAGCTCAATTACCCGCTGAGTGACCTTTGTCAGGGATTCAGGATCCAGTTCGAGTCCGAATTCCTCAAGATTTTTTTTGATCGTCGCTTTGCCAGATTGTTTTCCGAGTGCATATTTCCTTTTTCTTCCAAACCTTTCGGGCAGTAGATTATTATAATAAAGGTTGTCCTTGGTGTCTCCGTCGGCATGCACTCCGGAAGTCTGGGTAAATACATTTTCCCCTATAACAGGTTTGTTCACAGGGATTCTTATTCCGCTGAATGTTTCAACTATTTTGCTGGCTTTTGTTATTTCAAATTCAACAACACCTGTTTCAGCCTTCAGTTGGTCATGTAAAATCCCGATAACACTTGAAAGTGGTGCATTTCCTGCTCTTTCCCCCAAACCGTTGATGGTTGTATGAACTCCTTTAATGCCTGCACTTACTGCAGAAAATATATTAGCAACTGCCAGATCATAGTCGTTATGAGGGTGGAAATCAAAATGCAGTGACGGATATCTGTCGACCATTTTTTTGCAGAAAGAATATGTCTGATCCGGGTTCAGGATGCCTAGGGTATCCGGAAGCATAAACCTTGCTATTCTTTCATCCCTGAGGCTGTCGAGCATGTAGAACACGTAATCTTCTGAACTGATCATACCGTTCGACCAGTCCTCCAGATAAATGTTGACATCCATATCGAGTTCTCCCGCCCGCCTAATAATTCCCTTAATGTCATTTACATGCTGCTCAGGAGTTTTGCGCAGTTGTTTTTCGAGATGCCTTAATGATCCTTTGCAGAGAAGGTTGATAACTTGTCCTCCCGCGTCATGGATCCAGTTAATTGAAATATCCCCGTCTATAAATCCAAGAACTTCGACTTTTTTCTGGAAATCATGACGCCGGGCCCACCTGGTTATCATTTTAAGAGCTTCAATTTCCCCACTGGAAACCCGGGCCGAGGCAACCTCGATGCGGTCGACTTTCACCTCTCTTAATAAAAATGCTGCTATGTGTAGTTTTTCCACCGGAGAATAAGAAATACCCTGCATTTGCTCGCCATCCCTGAGGGTGGTATCCATTATTTCAATTCTCATTTTATGACTTTTTGTCAGTTTCAAAAGAAGTTATCAGGTCTTTTCTACTTAGTAGGTAATCTATGTCGTCGAGCCCTTTTAACATGCACTCTTTTTTATAAGGATTTATTTCAAACACGAATGATTCACCGTCCGGTAGAATCGTTATAGATTGTTTTTCAAGATCTACCCTTATTAATGTTCCCGGATCCTTCTGAATAATAAAAAGAAGGTTAATCAGAAATTTTTCAGGAACGACAACAGGAAGTAATCCGTTATTAAGGGCATTGTTTTTGAAAATATCAGCGAAAAAGCTTGAGATCACAGTCCTGAATCCGTAATCATAAATTGCCCATACCGCATGCTCACGACTTGATCCGCTGCCAAAATTCTTACCTGCTACAAGTATTTTGCCGCTATATCTTGTATCGTTAAGGACAAATTCCATATTCCTGTTTCCCGTTTTGTCATATCTCCAGTCACGGAAAAGATTTTCACCAAACCCCTCCCTGGATGTTGCACTGAGGAATCTTGCCGGAATTATCTGATCAGTATCCACATTTTCAAAGGGCAAAGGGACACATGTTGATTCAAGTATATTGAATTTTTCTTTTGGCATTTCAGTTTTCTTTTATTCAGGTTATTTAATCAATGAATTCTCGGGGATCTGTTATTTTTCCTGTTATGGCAGCAGCCGCTGCTGTCAAAGGGCTTGCAAGCAGAGTTCTTGCCCCCGGTCCCTGACGGCCCTCAAAATTCCTGTTTGTTGTTGAAACAGCATACTTGCCTGAAGGGATTTTATCTTCGTTCATTGCAAGGCATGAGGAGCATCCTGGTTGTCTTAACTCAAAACCAGCCTTATTCAGGATTCTGTCGAGGCCTTCATCGATTGCCTGCTTTTCAACTGCCTTTGATCCGGGAACTATAAGAGCAATAATGTTTGAGGCTCTCTTTTTCCCCTTAACGAGTTGTGTAAATGCTCTTAAATCTTCAATCCTTCCGTTAGTGCAGCTGCCCAGAAAAACATAATCAACAGGATGTCCAAGAAGTTTCATGCCCGGGACAAATCCCATATAATCGAGAGATTTAAGGAATGAAACAGAATCCTCAGAGCTTATATCATCTGTTGTAGGGATGGAATCATCTATTGCTATTCCCATTCCCGGATTTGTACCAAATGAAATCATTGGCTTGATATGGTTCCCGTTAAATTCCATTTCGCGGTCAAACAGGGCATCAGGATCGCCTTTTAGTTCTTTCAGGTTAAGAAGAAGGGAATTCCAGTCGAAACTTGCAGGAAATGACGGCAATTCTTTAAGATATCTGAAAGTTGTCTCATCGGGAGCTATAAGACCTCCCCGGGCACCCATTTCAATACTCATATTGCAGACCGTCATCCTTCCCTCCATCGTCAGGTCTCTAATAACTGATCCTGTATATTCAACAAAATAACCTGTTGCGCCTCCTGTCGATATCTGCGAAATAACATACATGATTATATCTTTTGAAGTCACCCCCTTTTGCAGTTTCCCGGTAATGGTTATCCTCATTTTTTTTGGCTTTGGCTGAAGAATACACTGGGTAGCAAGAACCATTTCAACTTCGCTGGTGCCGATTCCGAATGCAATGGCTCCAAACGCACCATGTGTAGAAGTGTGACTGTCACCGCAGACAATTGTCATGCCTGGCCGGGTGTACCCAAGTTCGGGACCAATTACATGCACTATTCCGTTTTTGGGGTGGTTCAGGCCAAATAATTCTATTCCGTAATTCCTGCAGTTTTCAGCAAGCTTGTCGACCTGGTTCCTTGAAAGCTCTTCCCTGATGGGTTTATCCTGATTTTCAGTTGGTATATTATGATCCGCAGTAGCTAGTGTCTTTCCTGGTCTGAATACGGGTATTCCTCTTTCCTTCAAGCCATTGAATGCCTGGGGGCTTGTCACTTCATGGATGTAGTGCTGATCGATGTAGAGTACATCAGGCCCTTTATCTATCGACTGAACTACATGCGAATCCCATATCTTGTCAAAAAGTGTTTTCTGTTCCATCAATGATTTCCAGTTATTTTATTTTCGAAATTGCATCTATAAATGCCTCCACCGATGCGGTTACTATATCAACATTTGCAGAGAACCCATAATATATCTTTCCCTCGTGTTCGATCTGGATATGAACCTTCCCGATATCATCGCTTCCTTTTGTTATTGCCTGGATAAGGAACTCCTCGAGATGAACTGTTTTACTTATCAGGTGCTTTACCGCGGCAAAGGCAGCATCGATTGGGCCGTTTCCTGAAGCGGTTGAGGTATGTATTTCCCCCTTTATCCTGATTCCCACTGTTGCAACGGGGATAGCTGATTTTCCGCATGTAACCTGGAGAAGTTCAAGTTTAAGTGTCTTCTCTCCTGAAAAGACCTCCCCGGAGAGGATTCTGAGGTCCTCGTCATTGATCTCCTTTTTCTTATCGGCGAGGGTAAGAAAACGGTGGTAAATATCATCAAGCTCCTCCTTACCGAAAGTGTATCCAAGTGTTTCAAGCCGGTGATTTAGAGCTGCTCTTCCGCTTCTTGCAGTCAGGATAATTGATGATTCCTTTATTCCAACTTCATGAGGATCAATTATCTCATAATTTTCCCTGTACTTAAGTACTCCGTCCTGGTGTATCCCTGAGGAGTGGGAAAAGGCATTTCTTCCCACAATTGCCTTGTTAGGCTGAACAGGCATGCTCATAAGTGTCGATACCAGCCTGCTTGTGCTGAAAATAAGCTTTGAATTAATATCCGTTTTCAGGTTCATTGAGTGATGGCTCTTGAGGATCATGGCCACCTCTTCGAGGGATGTATTTCCAGCTCTTTCACCAATACCGTTCATAGTCACTTCAACCTGCCGTGCCCCGTTCAATACTCCCATTATCGTGTTGGCGGTTGCCATTCCAAGGTCATTATGACAATGTGTCGAAATGATTGCTTTGTTAATATTTGAGACATTCTCCTTAAGATACCTGATCTTTTCCCCATACTCTTCCGGAAGGCAATATCCTGTCGTATCAGGTATATTCACAACGGTCGCACCTGCCTTAATGACTGCCTCGATGACCTTTGCGAGATATTCGTTTTCACTTCTTCCTGCGTCCTCGGCGTAGAACTCAACATCTTCAACAAATTTACGGGCATATTTTACCGCATCGACGGCTCTTTTAAGTATCTCCTCAGGTGTGGTCCTGATTTTATATTTTATGTGATAGGGAGAGGTACCGATGCCAGTGTGAATCCTCTTCTTTTTGGCATACTGGAGCGCTTCGGCAGCCACTTCGATATCTTTCTTCACAGCTCTTGTGAGAGCACATATTACCGGATTTGAAACAGCTTTCGATATTTCAACGACAGATTTGAAATCACCCGGACTAGAAATCGGGAATCCGGCTTCAATTACATCGACACCCAGAGCTTCAAGAGCCCGGGCTACCTGGATCTTTTCAACTGTGTTCAGCTGGCAGCCTGGCACCTGCTCTCCGTCCCTGAGGGTGGTATCGAAAATAATTATCTTTTCTTCCATTATTGCTTGATTTTATTTATATGATTTTTTAACCCAACCCCCACCCCTGCAGGGATGGGAGCTTTGTGGCGTTTCTGTCATTGCGACCACGCAAAGCGTGGGAAGCAATCCTTATCATTTATTACCTGGTCTTAGTTTTCTCACAGCAGCCCCTGTTCTCCATAATTCAGAGTTACCGAGTTCTTTTAGTTCGGCATCCAGCAGCTCTTTATAATTTGTAGCACCTGTTGAACTTAAGACCCTGACGCACTCTTCACCTGACTTCACTTTCTTATAAAGATCCCTGAAAACCGGGAGTACAGCATCTTTGAATTTTGGCCTCCAGTCGAGTGCCCCCCTTTGTGCTGTAGCACTGCAGTTAGAGTACATCCAGTCCATTCCTTTTTCGTCTACAAGCCTGATAAGGCTCTGGGTCAGTTCTTCGACAGT
>JBBSAP010000117.1:0-9179 GCA_038252165.1 Bacteroidales bacterium
ATTTGAAAAGCTGGAAGTGTGGAATGAATCCAGAGTTCTGACTAAAATCCTTTACTTAAAAACAAAATTATTCCCTGATTATGAAAAATTCGGATTGAGCAGTCAGATCCAAAGGGCTGCTGTTTCAGTTTGCTCAAACATTGCTGAAGGATCATCAAGATTTTCTTTAAAAGAACAGAAGATGTTCTATCAGATCGCATATTCCAGCCTGATGGAAATTATGAATCAGGTTATTATCTCAGCAGATCTGGATTATGTCGATGACGCTTTCCTTACAGAAACAAGAGAAAAAATCCTGAGGATCTCCCGAATGTTGAATGCACTCAGAAATTCAACCATTAAACCTTTTAACCATTAACCCTCTAAACCATTAAACCTATAAACCTTTAAACTTTTAAACCTTTAAACCTATAAACCTTTAAACCTTTAAACTTTTAAACCTTTAAACCTCTAAACTCTAAACCATTAAACCTATAAACTGAAGTCTTACGCCGTGAGCCGTTTCACGTCTTTAACTAAAAAGAGGAAATTCGCGATATATTCTTAGTAACTGCAGAGTATCTGTTTTGAGTTTTGTTTTTACAAATTCCTTTAACCCGACATCAACCAATTCACCCAGTCCGTTTAATAAAGACCTGGAGTTTACACTTTCAACTTTTGCAATGCATAAATCAATATACTCACCAAACTCACTGCCTGTTCGTTTTTCTATAATGATTTTGTTGACAGGAGTTTTCTGATTCATAAAATAATAAATGTCAAAAATATCACGGTTGGTTAAGATATTCCTGTCAAGCAAGGCACAAAGCTTATGGGCAAACATATCAGGTTTTACCATTACATTCATGGTAATACCAAGATAGTTTTTTATTTCATAACTATCCGGAAATTCTCTGTTTGAAATTTCCACTTTCAGGTTTCTTTCAAATGCACCATAATCCAATACCAGTAACAGACCAAAATACTTTTCGGCTTCATCCCTTATTGTGCTGTATTTTAGCAATATTGATTTTATTTTTTTAAATACAACAGTACTTTTATCCTGGCTTAGAAGGTTAAAATCAAGATCAACCGACAACCGCGGAAGATCGTAAAAAAGTATTTGTGCAGTACCTCCCTTGAAACCTAAAGACGTAGCAAGCTCTATATCAGAATAAATATCTTTCAATACAGAAACCAAGAAGAATTTATGTCTGTTGATATCAAGCATTTTCAAATAAATTATTTACTATACTATTGATTTTTTTTGATTGATATACTGGCAGCAAATCATCTAAAAGTTCTTTATTAAGACCCCGCAATGAATCAAAATAAAACTCCTTACTCAAATATAATGTATCCAGGAATGCCCGTTCGGGGTTTGCAATGTTAATTCCGTTATTATTTCTAATTACACCTGAGGCGTTATATAAAATATCGTTTTTTATTTTACGATACCGTATTGAATAACCGTCAACATTTATTATTCTGCTTAAATAACTAACTACGGTTATTTGAGTACTGTACTGAAAGGTTATTCCCGATTTTTGTAAAACATATTCCAATGAAATATACGACGGCGTACATATTTTACATGCCAGCTCTTCAGCTGAATAATTGTCTTTCGCGTAAATACCACGTCTGATATTCTTTAATTTACCTCTGCTCACAAAATAATGAATACGTTGTTTAAGCCGGTCAAAATCAGGTTCATTAACCAGCAGTGCAATCTCCTGCAAGGTCAAAACAGTTCTTTTGTCCTTGTATATTTCAAAAAGAAAATCCATACTCATAAAACACGTCCATAATAATTTTTCATGATCTAAAGGTAATGATTATTCTAACCTTTGGTTCACATTACTATAAATTTATTTTCAATAATTCAATTGGTCAGCTTATAAAATAGCCCGGAAAGGGTATTTTAATAAGAGGGTGCGGGGTACGGCGTTCAGTCGATGAAGGGTTGAGAGGTTGAAAGGTTGAAGAGTTGAAAGGTTGAGGAGTTGAAAGGTTGAGGAGTTGAAAGGTTGAGGAGTTGAAGGGAAGAAGGGTTGAAGGGTTGAGAGGTTGAAAAGTTGAGGAGTTGAATGGAAGAAGGGTTGAAGGGTTGAGAGGTTGAAAAGTTGAGAGGTTGAAAAGTTGAGGAGTTGAAGGGTTGAAAGGTTGAAGAAGTTGAAGGGTTTAAGAAGTTGAAGGGTTGTAAAAAATTCGTATTTTCACATCGCTGTATTTCTTTTGTCTCACAAAAAAATTATTATCATGTATCAATTTGCATTTGAAAAGCTGGAAGTGTGGAATGAATCCAGATTTCTGACAAAGATCCTTTACTTAAAAACAAAATCATTCCCTGATTATGAAAAATTCGGATTGAGCAGTCAGATCCAAAGGGCTGCTGTTTCATTTGCTCAAACATAGCTGAAGGATCATCAAGATGTTCTTTAAAAGAGCAGAAGATGTTCTATCAGATCGCATATTCCAGCCTGGTAGAAATTATGAATCAGGTTATTATCTCAGCAGATCTGGAATATGTCGATGACGCTTTTCTTACCGAAACAAGAGAAAAAATCATGAGGGTCTCCCGAATGTTGAATGCACTCAGAAATTCAACCATTAAACCTTTTAACCATTAAACCTATAAACCTTTAAACCTATAAACCTTTAAACTTTTAAACCTTTAAACCTATAAATCCTTAAACCTTTAAACCTTTAAACCTCTAAACCCTTAAACCCTTAAACTCTAAACCCTTAAACTCTAAACCCTTAAGCTGAAGTCGAGTGTCGCTTTTACAATTCTCTGATAAAATCTCCTACACGAAGGATCCGTTTGCTGTTGTCGCGGTTAAACAGCAGGTGTTCAAAGTCTTTCATCTTCTTTATCAGGTCGGTGGTTTCGAGCATTTTTTCGGCAGCCTGTTTAAGCTCTTTGAAATCAGAAATTCCACACCTCACTGCCAGGAAAGAATAGTCAGGCATGGTTTGGCTCAGAAGGAACATAACATCGTAAAAATCACGTCCTTTCCTCCGGTCAAGCATGGCTGCCACTTTCATGGCACACAAAGTGCTGTCGGGAGGTACCGGCATAGGGAAGAAGAACCCGCAACCCTTTATATTTACCAGAATCGGATTATAACTGACCAGCTGATCCAGGCTTTCCACTTTGATTAAAAGCCGTTCTTCACGATGACCGGTCAATCCAAGTTCAAACAAGAGTCCTGGAAAATAGATGCTGCGGCGAAAAGCCTTCAGTTTGTCGTTCTCGCGGTCTTTAGCGAGAACATTCAATCCATTTCTTCTCAAAAACTGAAGGATATCATCTGTCATTTCGATGAATTCATCTTTTGAAAGCTTTTTACAATCAAAATCCAGATCCTCTGAAAAGCGATCAATGCCTTTTACCAGTCTTAAGAGCGTTCCACCGATAAGGGTGATTTTGCGAATAAATCGTGTGGTTGAAAGATAATCGAGGATAAGTAATTGAAGGTATTCTTTAAGAATATACTTTTCATAAAGAGGATTATCGCGTATTTCCGGAGGGAAATAGTTTCTTATCGCTTCAATGGTTATCACAGGCTGTAGGTATTAATGAGCTTTCTGACCCTGTTTTCCAGCGCTTTATTCTCAAACCGGAAAGTATATTTCCTCAGCAGATCAATGTTCAGATCCTCACTAAGAAAACTCTCATTCAGGCGCAGCTCCTCCAATTCCTGCGCCGAATCATAGAAAGGATAAAGATAGAGCAGATCCAGCAATGCTTTCTCCGGACTGGCAAATGTCAGAGTCCGGTTATCTGCCATCGGTCTCAGGTTATACCCAAACATCAGCTGCTCCTTAACGGTCTGGTATGAGTACTCTCCGAACAGATTGGAAAAGTCAGCGGTCTTGAGTGAAGTAACACTTGTTATCTGTACAACTGTTTCAGGGATCATTCCATAAAATGACAGAGCACTATGCAGGCTGATATAAGAAGGACGATAGATCCGGTTTGCGAAATAAAACGGGTAGTCAGTTCTTCCGATATATTCAGGAAAAGTGTAATATCCCTGTCTTAACCGGATAATAAGACCATTGTTTGTCCAGCGAACCAGGTTATTCCTGCTGAAATCAGGCTGCCAGGCATAAATCTGGTTGATGTTAAAACATGCCAGGTCAAACATTTTCCTCCTGAATTCAATAAAATTCATAGTATTTCGTTTCTGTTTTGCAACAAATATAGTGCATTACAGAAATAAATCAAAAAGAAATTCATTATTAATTTTTTAAGATTGCTGAGGGGTGCGGGGAGAGGTGAGAGGTGAGAGATAAGATGACGAAGAGACTAAGAGACAGAGAGACGAAGAGACTGAGAGCGAAGAAATCTACGAAGTAACTTTGAACCTGGAACCTGAAACTTGAAATCCTTTCTGCGTGCCTACCCGGTGAAATACCTTCAGGGCTGGGATTTGCGCTATTTCACAGGGCTGGTCGCCTTCCTTTTCTGCTCTCTAAATCCCCCATCCCGATAGCTATCGGAAGGGAGACTTTTGAATTCTGCCCCTCTAAATCTCCCCAAATGGGGAGACTTCATTTATTTGACAGATACGTAATCCTTTTTATACATACTTCCTTTATTTTACTCACAATCCGCTTAAGGTTTTTATTCACTTCTTCATTCGTGAAGCGGATTGTCAATATTCCGTATTTCTCAAATTCATCTTTTCTTCCTTCATCTCTGATTTTTACACATTCAATATCGTGGATAGATCCGTCAATTTCTATGGCTAATTTAGCTTTATGGCAATAAAAATCAGCGATGAACAAATTTATCGGGTGTTGGCGCCGGAAAGTAAATCCTGTTTTTCGGGCCCTTAATTCAGCCCATAACAATTTTTCAGCAGCAGTCATGTTCTGTCTTAGTTGAGAAGCTCTGAGAAAGATCTCGGGAGTAGCGCCATAAAAGAATTCTGCATCGATAACCGGATTCTTCTTCATGGTTAATAGTGACATATTTATTCTGAAACAAAATTAACAAACCTTCAGTAATAGTTTACTATCTAATGCCCTTCTAAATCCTTGCCCCTCTAAATCTCCCCAAATGGGGAGACTTTTGAATTCTGGACCTTTCTTACACCTCCCCATTTGGGGAGGCCGGGAGGGGCAAATATGGGGAGGGGCAAATTTGGGGAAGGGCAGTCTAAGTGATGCGTGCCGCAAGCAACAAGTAACCTTGCGATTGAGAGAACAGATCTGCGGAACTCTGCGGAAAAATCTGCGAAAACCTGCCTGCCGCTAGGCAGGTCTGCGGGAAATAGATACTTTTACAGTATTGTCCCTGACCGATTATGATAAATGATCCCTTAACCCGGCTTACCCCTGAAGAAAAGCTCCTCCTCTCACTTTGCCGACTGGAATTCAGTGAAGAACAAAAAGCTGAGATCGGATCGCTGATGAAAGAGATAAAGGACTGGGATCGTTTTGTGAACCTTGCCAATGAACATGGGATTATTGCACTTTCCTGGTACAATATATCTGCGACGAATAACAGTACATATATTTCCCCTGAGAACCTTAAAATTTTACACAACGCATATCTGATAAACTTTACAAGAAATACCTATTTGTATGACCAATTAACCAAAATTCTTGAATTAGTAAAAGACAAAAAGATTAAAGTTGTATTGCTAAAGGGAATGGCTCTTGAAGGGACTATCTACGGGAATCAGGGACTCCGGCAGATGACTGACATCGATATTCTTATCGATCATACAGCTGTTATGGATCTCAGAAGAATATTCATGAAGAACGGATTTAAATCGAATCCTTTTAAATCACCGCTCTACAGATATCTGATACCTTACCTGAACACCCATATACCACGCCTTTCAAAAGATGATTGTCATCTTGAAATTCATTACAAGCTTTTTGATCAGATAGATAACTCGTTAACAGAGAAACTTTTGGAGTCATCAATTCTTTTAAAAGTCGGGAAATATAATGCATATATTCCTCCTCCGCAGCTCTTCTTCTTATATCTTATTTCGCATCTCACACACCATAAGCAATCTGGTGATATCCAGCTAAGACAGTACACAGATCTGTTTCTTTTACTTTCTTTCCGGTTTGATGAGATTGTTAATGATCAGCTTATCAGAGATGCATCTGAAGGAAAAATGGAAATACAACTTGCAGGCATGCTTTATATTTTAAATCAATTCTGGAAAGTTGACTATCCTGACTGGCTGAATAAGTTCATATCTCAATACGATCACTTACAGGAAGCCGAAAGATTCTCCAGGGTCATAAAACAGCCAAAGGAGAATCCGGATAAAGAGGTATCAGCTAATTACTTAAAGCAAATCACAGCTATTCCTGGTCTGCACAGGAAGGTACTTTACGTCGCCGGTTTCTTTTTACCATCTATTGGTTTCATGAGGAACAGGTATAAAACAAGAACCAGGTTCGGGGCTGTGTTGTATTATCCCGTGAGGTGGTATGAGACTATAATGCATCTGACCAAAAGGTAAGGATTGCTTCGTCGTCCCCGTCAGTAACGGGTCCTCCTCGCAATGACGGAAATCTTAAAAAGATGTAAAGGCTCAAAGGTATTACGGCAAAAAGGTGACGAAGGGACTTAGAGACTGAGGGGTGAAGGCGTAACGGCGTGAAGGTGACAAAGAGTCTAAGAGACTGATTGCTGAAAGCTGATTGCTGAAAGCTGAAAGCTGATTGCTGAAAGCTGAAAGCTGCGAAACTCAGCGGGATTTAAATCTGCGGACATCTGCGAGAACCAAAAAACCTAATAATAATAATAATAAACAAAATCCGTTTATAATCAGTCAATAATCTTTTATTCAAATTGTTGAATTTAAAGAAACAAGCTTGGGCTTTTTCTTTTAACTTTGACAAAGAATCTGGTTCAGGATTAACCGTGAAACTGATATAGAAGATACTGCAATCGTATTTCTTAATTATTTTATAATTTAAAATCTCTAGTCATGAAAAAATCTGTTTTTAAACTATGGAATCTTGTATTCCTTCTTGCTATTGCCGGACTTATTTCCTGTGAAGGTCCTGATGGTCCTGTCGGACCTGCTGGTGCTGCTGGTGCTACAGGCGCTACAGGCGCTACGGGTGCTACAGGCGCCACAGGTGCTAACGGGCAAAACGGGCAAAACGGAAATGCAAATGTGAAAACAATCAGCCTACTGAGCAGTAATATTACCTGGATCGAAGGGGAGTATCTGGGACGCCCTTCTAATGTTTATTCCCTGGTAAATACAGCCGTGAATGACAATATTATCAATCATGGCGCTGTTCTGGGATATTGCCATATGCTTGAAGAATGGTATAATCTGCCCTTTACATGGGAGGATGTGGATGGAGCTGTAAGGCAATATATTATACATACTTATTCTCCCAATACAATAACACTTTATGCATTTGAGACCGGAGGTGTACTGGACCCGAGCGTAGTAGAAGAGTACAGGTTTATGCTTATCACCGATAATACAGTTACAGGGGGCAAGGGAATTTCAGCTGAGTCTGACATCCTGCTAAAATTGTCAAAAGCAGGGGTTGATGTGAAAAACTATTACGAGGTAATGGATTACTTCAATCTGAAGTATTGAGGAATTTGGAAGAAGTGACTGAGAGACTGAGAGGCTGAGCGACTGAGCGACTGAGAGACTGAGAGACTGAGCGACTGAGCGACTAAGCGACTAAGAGACTAAGCGACGACAGTGTTTTGTCACTTTGGTGCTTTGTCGCTTAGTTTTTTTTGAACCTGTTTTTAATCCTTACCTGAAGGTCTTAATTTCCTTAAGGGATTTGTGACTTTCTTGAACAATAGTCTTATATTTGCAGTATCTGTCAACATTAAAACGAAACAGCAACACTGTTTCAGAGTTAAAAATTTACATGAAGAGACATATCTCCTCATTTGGTTCAAACGAAAAATCCGGGAATGTGTTGCCGGCAGAAAGGTCATCGTTCAATATAACTAAAAGACAAACCTGTATGAAAAAGATATCATTGTCCTTGAAAGTATCTGCCATTGCCATCGCTGCCCTGGCATTCCATTTAAATACAATTACCGCACAGGTTGCCACAATTCAGAATTGGACCAATGTTTACCACGGGGCTGCTCAGTCGCAACAGAATTTAAACTATACGGTTCCGACAGGAAGTAATTCAACCCGGATTATGCTGATAGCCGTGTCAGCTTCTAAATGGTCAGCAGGTCAGATAGCTGTAACCCTGGCATACGGTGGTCAGACTTTAGCCCTGGCCGAAGGGGACATGGGAACTTCAACCTTAAGACAACATACCGCTCTGTATTATCTTAATGAGGCAGGTCTTGACGCAGCATCGGGTAATACTCTGGCTACAACAGTAAGCGCCGGAGGAGCAACAATGGTCAACACAGATATTTGGGTCGCAGTTTTCGATTATGTCAACCAGGCATCTCCTCTGACTTCCATACGTAACTACAACAGCTTAAACACGCCGCTTACAAACTTTTCATTGGGGACTGCCCTTACAATCAATGCTTATAATCAAGCTGTTGAGGTCGTGAACAGTTACAATCCACAATATAATGTTTTACGGACAATTACCTATGCCGCGAACTGGACTTTGGTGAGGGATTCAACAAAGATATATCAATCGGGTACATCGGGTGCCAGCATAAGAAATGGAGTAGCCAACCGCGACATACCAAATTCAAATATTACAGATGCGTCCTCAACTACTTTCAGTGGAACTGCACTTGCTTCAATGACTGCACTGAGTCTGAACTATGAATCACCGCCACCACCGACAATACAGACCACAAATATTACTTTCAGTGATGTTACATCATCATCATTCACAATAAACTGGACCTCAGGAAACGGGACTAACCGTATTGTTCTTGTAAAAGCTGGAAGCGCCGTCGACAGTGATCCGGTTGACGGGACAACCTATACAGCCAGTGACCTTTTCGGAAGCGGCTCTGAAATCGGTACCGGGAATTTTGTGGTGTATAATTCCAGCGGTTATAATGTAACCGTTTTTAACCTCGATGGAAACACCGTTTATCATGTAGCTGTTTATGAATTCAGTGGTCCTCCCGGATTGCAGGACGATCTGGTAACTACCCCGGCCCGGGGAAGCCAGTTAACTCTTCCCGAAACCGGTTCATCCGGTGATTACAGGTCTTTCACCTCAGGGAACTGGGGAACGCC
>JBBSAP010000118.1:0-9169 GCA_038252165.1 Bacteroidales bacterium
ATTTAGCCCCCTTTAGGGGGTTGGGGGTGAATTTCAGAATCTTTCCTTTGCGAGTTTCAGAACATCATCTTCTTTAACAATTGGCCTCAGTCTGAAGGAATACTCATATTTCTTCTCAAGCAAACGGTACTCAGGATGGATCATGGCTCCCCATGAATCATCGCCACCGACACCCATCTGTCCGAGATCGACATTCAGGTTAACCAGTTCGCGTGGTTTAACATTAATTGTATGAGTATTTGCACTTTTTGCATCCTTACGGTATTGCGACAGTTTCCCGGGCGATTCAAAATCATCATGAATATTCTTAAGAGCTGCAAAGCAGATCAGCGGATTCCCGCTTACCAGAAGACCTGTTCCGTTTTCATCGGTAAGAGTCAGCCACCGTGTGTCGGTCTTGTACCCGTTTTCCTGCGGACGAATATATGGCACATACTGGTCATCAACCGTGCTCTCATACAGTCCGACATCGGCTGAAGTCTTTCTGTCTGCATAGTTTTCATGAGGTCCTCTGCCATACCATTTAAGGTTCATAAATTCTTCGGGCAGCTGCATCTGCATACCCATTCTGGGTATTTCAGGGACTTTGTCGGAGACTTTTGAGAACTGGTTTTTGACAATTATGTCTGCAGAACTGAAAACTGTGTAGGTAGTCACGTATCCGGCAATTTTTTCGCCATTATCCCCCGGAATGTCATATTCAAATGTTATGACTGCTTTGCCCATTTCTGGCTGGGTAATATTCACTTTTCTGACTATTGCCTTCTCTCCCGCCTTCTTCCAGACTCCAAGTTTCTTATCCATATCGTAACCATAATCATTGTCGGTTGGAGGTCTCCAGAAATCAGGCTCTGGTCCTTTGTTTATCATTGATCTCCCTTTATATGCAAAGGACTCCATAGTGCCCTTCTCAAGATCAAAAACAATCTTAATATCACTGCCGCTCACTTCCAGCTTTTTACCTTCAGAATTGGTCTGAAGAACGGCCAGCTGGTCCAGCTTAGCAGCCACGGGTTTACCTTCTATTGGAAGCTTAAACTGGGCCGAGGCATATACATGATCTTCAGGAACATAATTCCATTCATCACTCCTAGATACTTTAAAATTCAGGAAGTATTCTGCCCCCGGGGCCACATCAATTCCCGATACAGGAATGTTAATCACCGTATCACGACCGGGTTTAAAACCCTGGAATGAGAGTTTACCCGATTTCACTGCGATACCATCGGATACAATATCCCAGTCAAATACAAATTCTGACAGGTCGGTGAAAAAATATTTATTTCTGATCTTAATCGAACCTGCCGCAAGTTTTACCGGCTCGAAGCCGATATATTGATATACTTTATTAACTTCACTCAATCCGGGTTTTCCTGTTCTGTCAGGCCATGTCAGACCGTTAATACAGAAGTTACCGTCACTTGGAATGCCTTCCTTGCCAAAGTCGCCACCATAAGCCCAGTATTTTTCTCCGTTCTCATCTGTTTTAAGTATTCCCTGATCGACCCAGTCCCAGACGAATCCTCCCTGAAGTTTCGGGTACTTCTCAATAACATCCCAGTAATCCTGCAGGTTCCCTGTAGAATTTCCCATTGCATGAGCATATTCGCAAAGGATAAGCGGCCTGTCATTCTTTGAGTCCTTTGCATAAGCTTCAATGTCACCTATTCTTGCATACATAGGACAATAAATATCAGTATGCCTTTCAGTTGCATTGGTACTTTTTTCAGCACGCTCATACTGTACCGGCCGTGTCAGGTCTCTTGCCTTTGTCCATTTGTAATTTTCGAGGAAATTATGACCGTCGCCTGCTTCATTCCCAAGCGACCAGATAATCACTGAAGGGTGATTTTTATCACGCTCAACCATTCTCTGCATCCTGTCGAGATGCGCAGCAGCCCATTCCTTCTTGTCTGCAAGGGTCACATCTTTGTCATAACCGATTCCATGTGATTCGATATCAGCCTCATCGATAAGAAAGAGCCCGTACTTGTCGCACATATCATACCACAGTTCCTGCTGGGGATAGTGAGAAGTCCTTACCGCGTTTATGTTGTTGCTCTTCATAACCCTGATATCCTTCATGATGGTTGCCTCATCAATAACGTGACCCGTTATATCATTATGCTCATGCATATTGGTACCCTTTAAGAGAATTGCCACTCCATTCACATGGAGCTGAGCATCAAAAATCTCAACCTTCCTGAAGCCAATTCCGGCGCTTACACTTTCAAGATTATTCCCGAAATTATCTTTCAGATTCAGAACCAGTGAATAAAGATCAGGGGTTTCGGAGGTCCATTTTTTGATGCCGGGGAACTGTTTTGTGAAATTCACAGAGGCTTTATTATCAGTCAGTTTTATATCCTTTGTCTCAGCATAGATCTTCTGATCAGCTTCAAAAAGGGCAGCTTCAACAATAAAATCCTTTGCGTCAGGATCGGTGGTTTTCAGCGATACATCCAGCTTCAGAACACCATCTTTATAGTTGTTCTCAAGATCACCGTCTGCAAAAAAATCACTTATAAATGTTTTGGGCCGGGCATGCAAAAACAGACTCCTCTGGATCCCGCTCAGCCTGAAAAAGTCCTGGTCTTCCAGGTAACTGCCATCGCTCCACCGGTAAACTTCAACTGACAAAGTGTTATTGCCCTTCTTAAGATATCTGGTAATATTGAATTCTGCAGGAGTTTTACTGTCCTGGCTGTATCCGACAAGCTGCTCATTAACCCATACATAAAAAGCTGAACTTACAGCACCAAACTGCAGAAAGACTTCTTTTCCGTTCCATCCTGCAGGTACCGTAAAGGTTCTTTTATATGACCCAACCGGATTCCAGTCATGAGGAATATACGGAGGATTCATCTTGAAAGCATAACCTATATTAACATAAATAGGCACATCATATCCTTTCATCTGCCAGTTTGAGGGTACCTCAATGTCATCCCAGTCGCGAATATCATAATCATCCTTAAAGAACCAGTATGGACGTTTGTCCGGGGAATCAACATAGTTGAATTTCCATATCCCGTCAAGAGATAAATAGTTCGGAGAATTGATCTTGTCTGCCGCCAGAGCTGACAGTTCATCAGCAAAACTTATCATGGTGGCGTGCGGTGCCTCCCTGTTCTGATTGAACATTTCAGGGTTCTCCCAGTCACGGGGTTCTTTTTCAGTAAATGCAATACCTTCGTATTTGCTGTATCTTTTACATGCTGAAAACAATAAAGCTGTCATCAATAAAATGTAAGGCAGTTTTTTCATTTGTATGGTGTTTAATTTGATATTCATCTTTTACGACTGATGTTTGTTTTTGATCTGCTTTGAAGCTTCTTCTCCCTTTCGAATCTGTAACCTGCGGTAAACTGGAAATAGTTATTATAGGATTGATAATTATACCCTCCGGGTGCATAAACCGATGTCAGCCCGCGTACATACCTGACAGTCAAATCAATATTTTTTGGAAGATTTGCTTCAACTCCAAAAACCAGGCTGAAATCCAATGGTCTGTAATAGTCTTCTATAGGACCTTTCAATCCGGTTCTATAATCATATTGCATCGCTTTTGCAAGGTAACTAACCTGTGGCCCGGCATGTATATTTATTAAATTGAGCGGCTGGTATCTTATCAGTAAAGGCAGATCAAAATATGTCAGAATATCTTTGGCTTCATCGGGATAATTGCTTTCCTTCCAGTGAGATCCCTTAACGGACACCGATAATTCAGCCTGTGCAGCGATAACCCTGTTGATAAAATAGCTGTAATATCCACCGGCATTTATTCCGGCAATACTTTTTACATCAAAGACACCTTCACTTCCGGGACTATACTGTGTAGCAACATTTAACCCGGCTTTAGCACCGAAGACATAACTGGGCTGAAAGCGTCTGCTAAACATTGTCTGTGAATCAACTATTGTAAAATTGACCATCATCAGCAGAAGAAAAACACTAAGGTGTATTTTTTGCATTTTTTTATTCTTTTAAAGCCATAATCATTTTAAAAGTAGCCAAAAGAAAAATCTAATCCAAAGAAAAGTAATCAGAACAAGCCCGAAATCCTGCCGTCAGGATCAATATCTATTTTTTCTGCTGATGGAACAGTAATTTCAAAACCCGACTGCCGCGTAATACCTAGTCGGTGTGATAGCAGTTACCAGAATGAGTTTTGCTCTTTTTGCACGTTCTTCATCAATAAAATGCAATGGAATCTTAGCTTTGAATTTACCATACATTTCCAGTTCTTCATGTGGTATCCCAAGTATCTGTGCTATTTCTGCAACCGGCTTGATTTTAGCTTCCTGTGCTATTTCAATGTCCTGCTTCATTCTGACAGCATTTTATTTTGGATGGAAAGATAACAAACTTTCCCCTTTCCCCAAAGCTGGCCTATACTGCCTCTTGCTGATGAATTAATTCAATATGTCTTTTGCATCTTTTAGAATTTTATATTATCTTAATAGTTTATTAAAACCCACTATTGTCCGGGAAAACTAATAAAACGAGTATGAGATTCTTCGCTTCACTTCGTTTCGCTCAGAATGACAGACATTTGTGTTTTTGGGGAGGGGGGTGACTGGAGGAAATGCCTCCAGCCACCCCCTCCTCCCTACTAGCTCACTAAACACTTGTCATTCTGAGCGAAGTGAAGAACCGAGTTCCGCTAGCGGGACGAGCTCACCGAAGGTAATCTCCTTCATTTTAACCGGACACTAGTAATTAAAAAACTAAAATCTGACAGCTATGGAAAAAGAAATACAAAATCTTTACACTGCCTATAAAGATGGCCGGGTAAGCCGGCGTATGTTCATTAAAAAGCTTGCTTTGATAACGGGAAGCACTGCTGCTGCTTTGTCTTTATTCCCTGTCATAGAGGGAAATGAGATCAAGGCAGCCACCGGGTCCCAAAAAGAGCCTGTAATTGTTTCAGAGTTTATCAAATACCCTGCTGAAACGGGTGAGATGAGGGCATTTCTTGCAAGACCTGAAAAAGGTAAAAAATTTCCTGCTGTCATAGTCATTCATGAGAACCGCGGACTTGTACCTCATATACAGGATGTGACAAAAAGAATGGCCAAAGAGGGATTTCTTACAATTGCCCCTGATGCGCTTTCACCCCTGGGCGGAACTCCGGAAGATGTAAGCAATGTAGGAGAAATGTTCAAGAAGTTAAACAGCGAACAGACAACAAAAAATTTCGTTGCTGCTGTTAAATATCTGAAAACACATCCGCTTTCGAACGGGAAAGTAGGATGCACCGGATTCTGCTGGGGAGGCGCAATGACAAATCAGGTGGCAGTGAATGCACCTGATCTGAATGCAGCAGTGCCCTACTATGGAAGACAGCCGGTAGCCGAAGACGTGGAGAAGATAAAGGCTCCGATTATGGCCCACTACGCAGGCAATGATGCCGGGATAGATGCAGGAATCCCAGCCTTTGAAGAAGCCTTGAAAAAATATAAGAAGGAGTACCAGATATTTATATATGAAGGTGCCAGTCACGCCTTCAACAACGACTCCAATCCCGAACGCTACAATGAACAGGCGGCAAAACTGGCCTGGGGAAGGACTATAGGGTTCTTTAAGGAGAAATTAAAGTAGCAGGATTCACTCCTCTGCATGATATTTTTCGCCCCCTTCCCTCTAAAGGGGGTTTAATAAGTGTTTGTAAATCAAAAAGTCCCCTTTAGGGGATTTAGGGGTGGATTAAGATGGAAGGGTGTTAAATATTTTTTTCGGGCTTTCCCGAAACTGCTCCTATTGCCCCCACAAACGGCCGGCAATGGTTGAAAAATGTCTTATACCCGCTGCAAAGGTAATTTAGTCCGGGTTCACCATCAGGAGTATTAATGAACCTGTTTTTCGGGCACTCACCATTGCACATTGCTTTAACCTCGCATTCAATACAATAACGTGGCAATGTAAGAGATTTTGCCAGGCCGAAAGCTTTTTGCCTTTCACTGTCAAGAAAGCCGGCAACTGAACCCTTATTAATATTACCAATGAGATTATCATTGTTGACAAAATGATCGCAGGAGTAAAAATCGCCATTGCGCTCCACAACAGGCACTCCCCCGCAGTTCTTTTTAAAGATGCATAAGATGTGCTCCTTGTTAAATGCCGTTCTTGCCGCCTCTTCAAATAACTGGATCTTGATTTCGCCAATATCCCTTTCAATCCATTCATCGAAGACAGAAATAAGGAATCTTCCAAATTCCATAGGACGAACAGACGCCCGGCTGACACCGGATTTTGTTCCCGGACGTCTCTCTACAAGTGGCAGAAAAGTCATATATCTGGCTCCAAGTTCTTTGAAGAAACCATATATTATCAGAGGGAATTTAACATTATAAGAATTCACAACGCAGAGGATTTCACTTTTGATCTTATATCTCCCGAGTATCTCATAGCCTCTTAAAACCTCTGGTAGCGAAGATCTGCCGTCAGATGTGATCCTGAACCTGTTGTGCATTTCACCCGGACCGTCAATGCTTATCCCGACTATAAAATTGTTTTCAGCAAAGAACCAGCCCCACTTGTTATCGATAAGTGTTCCGTTTGTCTGTACTCCATTTAAAATTTCCACTCCTGAAGGCTTATATTTTTTCTGAAGCAAAACTACCTTCCTGAAAAAATCAATTCCGGCGAGTAAAGGTTCCCCTCCGTGCCAGGAGAAAAAGACCGTCTCCTCAGTAGTTGCTTCAATGTGCTGAATTATATACTTTTCGAGAATGTCTTCATTCATTATTAAAGCCCCTTCCGAAGGGTAAAGCGCTTGTTTTTCAAGATAGTAGCAATACCTGCATCTTAAATTACAGTTAGCCCCCACTGGTTTTACGAATATCTGAAACTCACGGTCAATCTTTTCCATTTGTACTTTCTAACATATTTTCCCAGTTTATAATCTCTCTGCCGGCTGTTTCTGAAACACGCATTCTGATCCTCCATTCAACCGGATAATAATTGTTTATCCTGCTTCCGATATTATTACAAAATCCCAGGCTGACATCCTTATATACCGGTATAAACCAGCCCTTTGGAATATCGTGCAGCCGGATAATATCACGTCTCAGATATGAAAGAGACTGGCTGTAATCAAGTACGCATCTATTAAAAGCATCCTTCCGTATGCCGTCCGAAAGTGACAGCTCATGAGCCGGAACATAACCGTTCTTTTTTACTGAACAGATTTTGATCCCTGGGCTGATGAGCCTTAGTCTGTTCTCAACTAACCTGTAATCCTCCAGCCTGCCAGGAACATAATAAATCTCATCTCCTGACCTGATTATGTTATCGGTGTTAAAAGTCGTCCATTCCCTTACAATACCAAGATCGGATCTTTCAGGTGCATGGTTTTGCCTTTTTCTGGTTCCCGCTTTCATATTCCCGGAAAACGCGGTTTTCCTGATCACTGACACAAACAACCCTTCACCTTTTATCCTGCCCGGGTAAAAGCCATAACCTTTTATACCCTGATGATCAATTTTTGTTATACCATCGTATTCAGAAACATCAAGTTCAACACTTTCGGCCTGATGTCGGCCTGCAAGCCATTTAATATTCGCCTCGTTTTCTCCGGGATTAAACGTGCATGTGCTGTATATAAGAAGGCCATTTTCCTTAAGCGCCGGCCAGATATCCGTCAATATTCTCTTTTGTCTTTCCGAACAATGAATTGTATTTTCCTCCGACCATTCATTAACTGCAACAGTATCCCTGAACATTCCTTCGCCCGAACATGGCGCATCGACAAGAATTATGTCAAAGAAACCCTCTAGTCCGGTAAATGCAGAAGGATCATTCTGTGTCACTATGGTATTTGCAGCACCCCATTTTGTAATATTCTCAGCAAGAACAGATGCCCTCGTCCTTATCACTTCATTTGAAACCAGCAATCCGTTTGATCCGATAAGTGAAGAAAGATGTGTACTCTTCCCTCCGGGAGCTCCGCACAGGTCAAGTGCCCTGATATATCCATCTCTGCTCACAGCCTGCTTTAAAACCTGTTCTAAAAACATCCCGGAGGCTTCCTGCGGGTAATAGCATCCTGAATGGAAGAGAGGATCGAGAGTAAATGATGGTCTTGATTCAAGATAGAATCCGGTGGCACACCACGGAACTCGCTCAGAAGACTGAGGTTTTCTGTTCCATTTGGAACTATTTATTCTGATACTTACAGTGGAAGGCTCCTGCAAAGCCTTCAGAAGGCCATTTGCATCAATGTATTCCTGTGTTCTGATCCTTTGTATGAAACGTTCCGGAAACATTGTTAAGTTTCATCAGGTATCTCATGGTCCTGTATCCCGGCAGGGTTGCGTGAAAATTTTTTCCAGATATAATACACGGGGATACCCAGGATCACCAATATCAAACCCGGGAATGTATAATTAGGTTTGTAAATCAATAAAATAACCATGATGAACGAAGTGGTCAGTATGTAAATTACCGGGATAACGGGATACCCAAATGCTTTATATGGACGGGGAATATCCGGCCTCTTGACCCTTAGTATAAAGAGTGCGAAAATCGTAAGTGTAAAAAACAGAAGGACTGCAAATATCACATAATCAAGAAGATTGCTGTATGTGCCCGACAAGCAGAGTAATATAGCCCAGATCCCCTGGATTATTATTGCAAATCCGGGTACGCCCTTCTTGTTGATTTCACCTACCTTTTTGAAGAAGAGTCCGTCCCTTGCCATTGCATAATATACCCTCGGTCCGGCAAGGATCAGTCCGTGGTTGCACCCAAAAGTACTGATCATCACAAATACTGCCATGATTATGGCAGCATAGTCGCCAAAAACAACACTCATAGCCGAAGTAGCTACCCTGTCGTCAGTTGCATACTGAATACCCCTTGACAGGACATCTGCGCCATCGGGTGATCCTGAAAGCGGCAATATTCTTATATACACCCAGTTTGTGAAAAGATATATGACTGAAACAATCAGGGTACCAAGTATAAGGCTTAACGGAACTGTCCTCTTGGGATTGATCACCTCGCCAGAGATATATGTAACATTGTACCATGCATCGGCGGAAAACAATGATCCAACAAGCGCGGTTGCCACTGCAATAACAAGTGCAAAGCCTGTAAGAGGTATAAGCTGGTTATTCGCTCCTATCTTGCTTGCCTCCCAGAAAACTTCCCGGTTTACATGCCAGGA
>JBBSAP010000119.1:0-9168 GCA_038252165.1 Bacteroidales bacterium
AACCATTACAGTTCCCAACATCTTTTCACCTGACGGAGATGGTTTGAACGATCTTTTCAGACCTGTCATAACATTTGTTCCTTCAAGCTACCAGCTTTTAATCACCGACCGGCAAAGAAAGACCATTTTTGAAACTCGTAAATCCGATGAATCCTGGGATGGTTCGTCAGGCGGAAGCTCAGTATCCCGGGGAGTTTATCTGTGGTTCCTGAAATTAACCACTCCTTCGGGGAAAAATATATCCAGAACAGGAACCGTAACTCTTATTAAATAATCTAAAGCATTTTCTCCAGGTGGAAAATGAGAAATTATTCCTTCATTCGTTAACCTGCTTAAAAATTTCATCTATTAGAATTATATTTGTGTCTGACAGAAAAGAATACATTGAGTTTTTATGGGGAGTAAGGATATTTTTGATGAAGAAGATGCAAAACTTATTCAGTCTGAATATGATTCGCTGTTAAGCAATCCGTTTCGGCGTAATAAGCCGGGAGACCTGGAGCTGATTGAAAAAGCTTTCAATGCAGCCAACAAAGCTCACTGGAACATGCGCCGGAAATCGGGTGAACCATATATCCTCCACCCCATCGCCGTTGCAAAAATTGTAAACCAGGAGATAGGTCTTGGCGCCCGGTCAATTGCCACAGCTCTGCTCCACGATGCGGTTGAGGACACCGATTACACAATCGAAGAGGTTAATAGGGATTTCGGACCTAAGATTGCCTCACTCATTGACGGTCTTACAAAGATTTCAGGCACATACAACAAGGGAACATCATCATCGATGCAGGCTGAGAATTTCAGACGGATGCTTCTCACCCTGTCTGACGATCTGAGAGTAATCCTTATAAAGATAGCTGACCGGCTCCATAATATGAGAACTCTCGATTCAATGACCGAGAGCAAGAAGATGAAGATAGCCGGCGAAACAATTTTCCTTTACGCTCCTCTGGCCAACAGAATTGGACTCTATGCAATAAAAAGCGAGCTCGAAGATCTCAGCTTCAAATATCGCCAGCCTGTGATCTACGAGGAGATAGCCTCAAAAATGAAGCACGGGGAAAAGAAATACTATTCCCTTATTAATAAGTTCAGCCTTCCGATAATTAACAAACTGAAAGATTCAGGTCTGGAATTCGAAATTAGCGGCCGTCCGAAATCTATCTTTTCCATCTGGAAGAAGATGCAGTCGAAGAATGTCCCTTTTAAAGAAATATATGATGTCCTGGCTGTCCGGATAGTATTTGAACCATTGCCGGGAATACCTGAAAAGACTACCTGCTGGAACATCTATTCAGTCATAACTGATTCTTATCTTCCAAAGCCTGACAGGCTGCGGGACTGGATAAGCAGGCCCAAGCCAAACGGGTATGAAGCTCTGCACCTGACAGTAATGGGGCCTGAAGGCCGTTGGGTAGAGGTTCAGATCAGGAGCAAGCGAATGGATGGGATTGCTGAAAGAGGATATGCTGCCCATTACAAGTACAAAGGGGACAATTCCCCTGAAACTGAGCTTGATAAATGGATAAAACAGATCCAGATGATGCTCGAAAATCCGCTGGAAGATCCTATTGAGTTTCTCGATGAGTTCAAGATGAACCTTTTTTCATCAGAAATAATGGTTTTCACGCCAAAAGGAACGCTTGTAAGCCTTCCGAAGGGAGCTTCAGCTCTTGATTTCGCTTATGACATTCATACTGAAATCGGCAATAAGGCAATCGGAGCTAAAATAAACTATAAGCTTAATCCAATTAACGCCACTCTCATGAGTGGAGATCAGGTAGAAATAATCACTTCGGATATAGCCAAACCTGAAAAAGAATGGCTCTCATTTGTCACAACATCCAAAGCCAAGGATGCCATTAAGAGCGCGCTCAAGACAGAATCGACAGACAGGATCCAGAAGGGGATGGATATACTGGAGGCAAAACTGGCTGAGCTCGGAGTAACTCCCAATTCTGAGATAATCCGTAAAATTATGCTTTCCTATGATGTGCTGAACAAGGATGAGTTGTACTCCGGAATAGAGCTTGGAACAATAAACCTCGATAATCTTAAAAAGATCATCAGGAAAAGCCCAGCAAAAAATGTCATTAAATACTGGGAACTCAAATTGCTTGGTTCCAAAAAAGACAGGAAAGGAGAAGAGGAAGGTCCCAGGGTCGAAACTATTGATACATCCGCTCCATTCCTCTTGAGGGAAAATGTTGAAAATGCCGAGCAGTCGTATGAAATTGCAAAATGCTGCAACCCGATCCCTGGCGATGAAGTAGTCGGATACCGTTCACCTGCTGGGTCAATAGTAATCCATAAACCTAAATGTCCGGTTGCCATCAGAATAATGTCAAACGAAGGGAACAGGATCATTGCTGTAAGATGGGCGATCCATAAGCTGGTTTCGTTCCTTGCCAGGATAAGTATGACCGGTGTCGACAGGATTGGATTGGTAAATGACCTGACAAATATTATTTCCTCTGAACTTAAGGTCAATATGACCAATATTAATATAAGTGTAAAGGATGGTATCTTTGAAGGCACTATTGACCTATATGTTCATCATACACAAGATATTAACAACCTTATTCTTAAAATATCCAATGTCAGGGGAATAGACAGTATTAAACGGGTCGAAGATTTTTCCGAATAAACTTAAGCTTATTATAACACTATTGTCCGGAAAACGCTTAAAATGAGAAGGAGATTACCTTCGGTGAGCTCTAACTTTTAGACAGACATAGTCTTATTATATTTTATCTGTATCTGACAAAAAACAGTATTTTTGTCTTATTTTAACTTAGACCAGATATGATTAACGATGACACCAGGTCGACCGTAAAGCAGATATTTACCGAATATCTCGAGAAAAGGGGACACAGAAAGACACCTGAGCGATATGCAATTCTGGAAGAAATATACTCCAGAAGCGGTCATTTTGACGTTGAATCGCTATATATTTTCATGAAAAACAAGAACTACCGGGTTAGCAGGGCAACGCTTTATAATACAATTGAATTGCTTCTCGACTGTAATCTTGTTATCAAGCATCAATTTGGTAAAAATATTGCCCAGTTTGAACCTGCTTACCAATGCAGCCAGCACGATCATCTTATTGACATCGAATCGGGGAATGTAATTGAATTCTGCGATCCGAGGATACAGGAGATAATCCGCACAGCCAGTAGTTTACACGACTTTACTCCGATGTATCACTCCCTTTATATCTATGGCAACCTTGCTGACAAAAGTTAATGAAGATCAAAAAAAAGAGTTGCCCGTGAAGACAACTCTTTTCATAACTCAATACCTTTTGTCAGAACGCGTAACCAAACGAGAAACCGAAAGGCACACTAATACTGGCTTTATCTTTAAATGTATCCTGATCCCAGTCAGTGCCCGTTACTTCCCACTTTCTTGAAACAAAACCCATGCCGGTGAAAATATCAAGTGTAAATCCTCCGGATGTAATTAATTGATATCCAAATACTCCGTTAATATTAAGTTTAGTACCTTTTACATATTTGGCCTCATCGCCCTCGTTTTTAAGCTTTGCCGTAGCATATGAAATATGAGGTCCGACATAGAAACCTTCAGGTGCAGAAAGATCGCGGCTGATGAAAAACCTGTACATTCCCTGAACCCTGAATCCGTTCGTTCGTAGGCCGCTTAATGTTCCCCCTTCAGTTTCATCATTTGTCAGTTCGTCAAGATTAAGTAATACACTTGGGCCTATATATCCCGCTCCAATCTGTATAGATGACTTTTCGGACACTGCCGCCTCAAAAAGAACTTTATACTCTCCTGTGAGGGGAATAATTGTGAACCAGAATGGACCTCCCAGAGCTGAAAGTGGATTCGTTTTAATGGTAAATCTAATATCTCTTTCTTCTCCTTTATTCTGGGCAAAAACCGGATATGAGAGGAATAATAATGCCAGGCTGATTAAAATAAGACATTGTGCTTTTTTCATGATGGCTAAAAGTTATTGATTCATTTATATCTGATTATTAATAAAGTTGTTCCGTAATAAAAAACTCAAAGCTATTCAAGATCTTTTATTACAGAGATCCCGTTGCATTTATCAACAATATATTATCAACGTGATTTTCGGCCAGATTATTTTGTAACTTCGAACCTGTTTTTAAAAATCCTGTAGTTTTAAAATGAAGATTGATATTTTATTAGGCCTTCAATGGGGTGATGAGGGGAAAGGCAAAGTTGTTGATGCCCTCAGCCCTGAATATGATGTCATTGCACGTTTCCAGGGCGGTCCGAATGCTGGCCATTCTCTTGAGTTTAATAAAATTAAGCATGTTTTGCACCTGATCCCGTCAGGTATATTCCATCCTGATAAGCTGAACATAATCGGCAACGGAGTGGTTCTTGATCCTGCAGTATTTAAGAAAGAAATTGAAGATTTAGGGCCTCCGGTTGAAGAACTTGTAAAAAGACTTGTTATTTCCTCACGGGCCAACCTTATCCTTCCTACCCACAGGATACTGGATGCGGCATATGAGTATCAAATGGGCAACCTGAAGATCGGCTCAACTTTAAAGGGTATCGGACCAGCCTACACTGATAAAGCAAGCCGGAACGGACTGAGAGTCGGGGATATAATGCGAAACGACTTCAGGGAACTTTATGACAAGCATACAGCCGGGCATCTTCTTATCCTGAAAAATTACAAACATGATTTTGATCTGTCAGAGTACGAAAAGGGATGGTTTGAAGGTATTGAACTTATAAGAAAATTCAGGATAGAAAATACCGAGTATCTCCTTCACAACCTGTCTTCAGGCGGGAAAAAAATACTTGCCGAGGGGGCTCAGGGAACCATGCTCGATGTTGATTTCGGATCCTACCCTTATGTAACTTCATCAAATACAATAAGTGCCGGGGCATGTACCGGCCTCGGGGTCTCGCCTAAAATCATCGGGGAAGTGTTTGGTATCTTCAAGGCTTATTGCACAAGAGTGGGGAGCGGGCCTTTTCCTACGGAACTGAATGATGCCACCGGCGAGCTGCTGAGAAATAAAGGAAATGAATACGGGGCCACGACAGGCCGGCCAAGAAGGTGCGGATGGCTTGATATTCCGGCACTTAAGTATGCAATTATGATAAACGGGACAACAAAACTTTTCATGATGAAATCTGATATCCTGTCGGGTTTTAAAACCATAAAGGTTTGCACATCATATAAAGTTGACGGCATGGATCAGAATGAAATACCCTTCGATAATAATGCAAAAATTGATCCTGTTTTGGCAGAACTACCCGGATGGGATGAAATTATTACCGGGATAAGGGATTATGATGCGTTGCCTGAAAACCTCAGGAAATACGTGGGATTCATTGAGATCCAGACCGGTATACCAGTATCCATTTTGTCTGTCGGGCCTGACAGGAAGGAGACAATTTTCAGGTAGCACGGTCCCTATTTATTGACATACAGCCAGGTATCAATATCCACGGTATCCTGGAACTGGTTAAGCCGCTGCACTGCTTTTGAGAATTTGTCGTACGATTCAGCAACAACCAGTTCGAATTTACTGTCGGTCATTCTGATAACCTTTGTGTCATAGCCTTGTTTCCGGTATTCTTCAGCCCATGCCTGAGCGAATTCCGGGGTAACAAAACTGCCCACAATGATATTGAATCTGTTGCGGGCCTCATAAGCCGCTCTTTCCTGTTCCGCCTGGACCAGGCTGTCCAGCCGGGCTTCCTCCATAGCTTTGATGCGATTTTCAACTCTCTTTAGTGAATCAGCAACCTTTACGCTCTCCTGCTGTGCCCTGAGCATCTCAAGAGTTTTTCCCTTTTTCCCGAAAAGACCTCTTTCCTTTATTTTATTGCAGGAAGGAGATAAAATCAATAATACCAAAATACAGATGATTGGAGAATGTCTCATGATAAATTATTTTAGGATTTACAGAGTTCTGTTCTTCCTGTTCATGAAGAATATTATCAAAAATACAAAATATTGAAACCCAATCCAAATGATAAAATTATACTATTCAGATTGGGGCTTCGATTGATAAGTACAGATTTTGTATCTTACACATCCGAAAATTCATTTAAAAAGTAAAAACAAATAAATCCTTTACCTGATGAAATCATTGATACAGTTTTTCGAGGAGAGTGCTGAAAAGTTTGAAAGCAATGTTTATCTGTGGGAAAAGCCGCAGGACAAATATGAAGGAACAACCTATGGTGATACCAGAAAACAGGTTTATGAATTTGCCGCCGGACTGATAACCCTTGGGATAAAGAAGGGCGACAGGCTCAGTCTTATTTCGGAAGGACGTAACAGCTGGGTTATCGGAGAACTGGGAATACTATATGCCGGTGCCATAAACGTGCCGCTTTCAGTTAAACTTACTCCTGAGGAAATCAAGTTCAGGATAAACCATTCAGAATCAAGAATGATTCTGGTATCCTCGATACAGGCAAGCAAGATTAACCCTATAATAAATGATTGCAAAACAATTGAAAAGATAATTCATTTTGACACACAGGAAGAATATTCGGAAAGTGAAATTCATTTCAATGAGGTTAGAAAAGCCGGAAGAGAATGGCTTGAAAAACCTGAGAACAAGTCCATGTTTGAGGAAATCTACACTGGCATCAAACCATCTGATTTTGCAAATATTTGTTATACATCAGGTACAACAGCCGATCCTAAGGGAATAATACTGACTCACGGAAACTACGTAACAAATGTATATCAGGCATACAGCCTGATGGATATACCTTCATTCTATAAAACTCTTGTGATCCTCCCATGGGATCATTCCTTCGGCCATACATGCGGGATTTACGCCTTTATGGGAAAGGGGGCAAGCATCGCATCGGTAAAAACCGGAAAAACTCCTATGGAAACACTCAGGAACCTTCCCTCCTGCCTTAAGGAGATAAAACCAAATCTTCTTATGAGTGTTCCGGCTATTGCTAAGAACTTCAGAAAAAATATTGAAAAAGGGGTCAGGGAAAAAGGAAAGATGGCTGAGATCCTGTTCAATCATGCAATCAGGATTTCATATTCTTACAATAAAGAAGGATGGAATAAGGGTCGCGGATTACAAAAGCTAAAGAAACCTATTATTGATCTTTACGATAAAATCCTGTTCAAAAAGATACGTGAGAATTTCGGAGGTGAACTTGACTATTTTATCGGTGGCGGTGCATTACTTGATATTGAACTGCAGAGATTTTTTTATGCCCTTAGGATTCCAATGTACCAGGGTTATGGATTAAGCGAGGCCTCCCCCGTTATCTCCTCAAATTCCACAGGACGGCACAGACTAGGATCATCAGGGGCAATTGTAAATAACATGGATCTCAAGATCTGTGATGATGAGGGGAAAGAGCTTCCAGCCGGACAAAAAGGAGAAATTGTGATAAAAGGCGGTAACGTGATGCACGGATACTGGAAAAACGAATCAGCTACCCGTGAAACTATAAGAGACGGATGGCTTTATACCGGTGATATGGGATATATGTCAGAGGGTTTCCTCTATGTTTTGGGAAGATTTAAAAGCCTGCTTATCGCTGATGACGGAGAAAAATTCAGCCCGGAAGGAATTGAGGAAACAATTACCGAACAATCGAAATATATTGACCAGTGCATGCTTTACAACAATCAGAAACCATATACGGTTGCTCTTATTGTTCCCAATCAGCATACCCTGAAGATCTACCTTGAAGAAAAGAACCTTACGGCCGATTCTGATGATGGGAAGAGAGCTGTAGTTAATCTGCTTGAAAATGAGGTGGATGAGTATCGCACTAACGGCAAGTATGGCAATATGTTTCCACAGCGATGGCTTCCTGTGGCGATAGGAATACTTGAAGAAGGTTTTAACGAAGAAAACGGGTTAATGAACTCCTCTATGAAAATTGTAAGAGGTAAGGTTATGGACAAGTATATAGACCTTATTGATTATTTGTATACACCCAATGCAAAAGATGTGAACAACGAACGGAATTTAGAGGAAATTGAAAAAATGAGACTCGGCTGATCATTCCTGTTAAGATTTCAGACAACCAGACGGCTTTTAAACGGAAGAAAAGTCATAAAATCAGCATGATGGACTATGTATGCTTCTGTAGTCCGTTTAACCATATCACCCTCATGAGCATGGGCTGCAATTATGTGGCAAACTTCTGCCGGCACACCACACTCTTCAGCAAGGGAGACACCCGAAAAAGGGTGCCTGAGATATTGCCCGTATTTCCCCTGGATTGACCTCCCATTTTCATCAAGCTCATATTCAAGAAGCTTACCAACATCAGCAAGTATAGCCCCCGAGATGAGAACGTCCATGTTCACTGGAAGCTCATCACCAAAAAACTGATTCATTTTCTCACCGCTGGCTCTGGCGATATGAACCACACATCTTTTATGCTCCATAAAGCTGACTTTCATTTCGGGACCGCAAAGGAGGGTAAATGGTATATTATCGAGGTCGTCAGCCTTCAATACACTCCTTTCAAGTGCAATCTCCCATGTTTTTGCGGTCTTTTCCCGGAGTGAAATGTCATGTATCCAATCCAGTTCAGGCCATAGATTTTTAACTACCTCATTCATGTAAACTGTTTTTGGTTATCTTATTTTTGAAATAATTGCGTCGGTCATCTGTATGGTCGATGCTGCGCCATTTTTAACTACTTCCTGAGAACCGGTCATTTTCATCATATCATAGGTCCTTGTTTTACCATCCAGGATAATTTCAGCGACAGCCTTCCTGATTTTCTCCGAAATACTCTTTTCATCAAGATAATCAAGCATCATGCAGGCCGACTCAATCATCGCAATGGGATTGACAATCGGAATATCAAAACCTGCATATTTCGGAGCCGAACCATGAGTTGGTTCAAAAACAGCAATGCCGTCTGAAGAAAACTGTGCACTGCAGGCAAAACCCAGTCCCCCGATCAGTCCTGCAAAAGCATCTGAAGCTATATCTCCAAACATGTTACCCGCAACAATTACACCATAATCCTCAGGGTTTTTTGTCAGCCACATCATTTGCGCATCGATATTTGTATTGAGCAGCTTTATCCCGGGATACGATATCTTCTGTATCTCCTTTGCAAGTTTCCACATCAGTCCCGATGTTTCCCTTATAACATTGGGCTTTTCACAAACAGTGACTGATGAATATCCATATT
>JBBSAP010000120.1:0-9138 GCA_038252165.1 Bacteroidales bacterium
ATTTCGAAGGGAATCACTCGCTAAGACTTGTTACTCCACGTGAAAACAAAGGAACCAGGTTGAGGTTCTTCCCGATACCGATTGAAAAGGGAAGGACTTTTATGCTTACAATCTGGGCAAAAACCGAACAAAGTCTGTATGAGAAGAAAGACGCACCCTATTTCGAACTGGGACTCGGAGAATTTGGAAGGAAAAGGTTTTATCCGGGTGATGAATGGCAACAATTTGTAACATCTGTTACAATTCCGGGAGATACCATCCCTTCGCCAAGAGCAAATATGATCCTCAGGGTTCCGGGCAAGGGAACGGTATGGTTCGATATGATTCAGGTCTTTAAGGCTGTTGATATAAAAAGATGTATCAACCCGGAGATTAAAGGTGATCTTTGGGATAATTGAATTTTTTATCACCCGGAGACAGACCCCCCATCCCCCTAAAGGGGGGTAAGACTTTGCCTTATACAAAGCCCCTTTAGGGGGTTGGGGGTAAAACATTTGTGTAACTAATAAATAAAATATAAGAATGAATAAATCTGCCGCTATTTTATTTGGAATAATATTTTATGTTATGCTGAGCTGTACTAATGAAAAAGGCAACATCAACTACCAGGGCAATCCTGCACCGCTGAAACAGAATGCGTATATAAAATTGCCACTTGGAGCAATAAAGCCTGAAGGCTGGTTGAAAGCGCAGCTTGAAGCTCAGGCTGAAGGGCTTACCGGCAATGTTGACCTTTTCTGGCCTGACCTTGTCAATTCTTCATGGAGGGGTGGCGAAGGGGAAGCCTGGGAAAGGGGTCCTTATTACCTTGACGGACTTGTTCCACTGGCATATCTTCTTGATGATGAAAAGCTTAAAAAGAAAGTAACAGGCTGGATAGAGCCAATCCTTGCCAGCAGCCGTGACACAGGCTGGTATGGTCCTGCAAAAAACAGGGATCGGTGGCCCCTGGCCGTTTCAAATAAGGTTCTGATGCAGTATTATGAGGCAACCAACGATAACCGCGCAATTGAAGTCTTGAAAAAATATTTCAGGTATCTGCATGAGACTCCGCCCGACTGGCCCGATAAGGAGTGGCGCGGTGTAAGGGCAATGGAAAATGCTGTAACAGGCTACTGGCTGTACAGGCAGACTAAGGAACCATGGATACTTGATGTGATTGAATCAATCCAGAAAAACAGCTCCGACTGGACAACATATTATGAGAAGTTCCCATGGGACTCTGCAGCATCTGCCGACAAGAAAATTCCATTGAACTGGGGAGCCGATGGACTGACCGCTCACGTTGTAAACAATGCCATGGCCATTAAATATCCGGGGCTATGGTTCCAGCAGTCGGGTGATGCCAGATTTAAAAAAGCTGTGTTTGACGGGATCTCGCGATACGACATGAATCACGGACAGGCAGGAGGACGGTTTTCAGGTGATGAGCATCTTTCGGGGAAATCTCCCGACCGGGGCACTGAGCTTTGTTCTGTCGTCGAGTATATGTATTCCCTTGAAGAACTTTATGCAATATTTGGTGACACCAGGCTTGCCGACAGGCTTGAACTTCTTGCTTTCAATGCATTACCAGGTACTACAACGCCTGATATGTGGGCTCACCAGTATGATCAGCAATCAAACCAGGTAGTTGTTAACGGGGAAAAACGGCCATGGAGCACGAACGGCAACTATTCGAATATATATGGACTGATGCCCAATTTTGCATGCTGCCTGGCAAATATGCACCAGGGATGGCCGAAATTTACCCAGAGTCTCTGGATGGCGACTAATGACAATGGTCTGATTGCTGTGGCTTACGCCCCTTCAACGGTAAAGGCGAAAGTCGGCAACTCGGACGAAGTGACTATTACCGAAGAAACTGATTATCCTTTTAAAGGTTCTGTAAGGTTCACGATCGAAACTGAAAAACCTGTCAGATTTTCGCTTTACCTGAGGATCCCCGGCTGGGCTGAAAAAGCTGAAATAAAATACAAAGACAAAACGATATCTGGAAATGGGGGTTCAACTGTTAAAATTTTCGCCCGGTGGGATCCCGATGAGGTTATCACCATGGAGATACCAATGAACATCAGGGTTGAAAAAAGATATAATAATTCATTGTCAGTTCTAAGAGGCCCCCTCTACTTTTCACTGAGGATAGATAAAGAATACAGGAATGTCAAAATCAATTATGACAATTTCAGCTACAAAGGCAGTGTCGATTGGGAAATCTATCCGAAGAGCCCGTGGAATTATGGATTGATGATCGACAGGAATAATCTGGACAGAGGTATTAAAATTACAGAGAATGAGCTATCCCGGTACCCGTTTGCAGATAAGGGGGATATGATCTGGTCGGCTGATTCGGCTGAATACCTTCCCTGGGGAAAAGATCCTGCGGTTGTTATAACAACACGCGGAATGAAAATTCCGGAATGGATAATGAAAGATAATTCAGCAGATATACCTCCTCATAGTCCTGTAAAGCCGAAGGGTTCAGCTGAAGTAATTCAACTTGTGCCATACGGCAGTGCAAGGCTGAGAATAACGGAATTTCCTGTGATTGATCTTACTCAGATGGTTGATGTAATCCGGTAATAAATCCTAACAGCTATTTTCTTAACCGCAAAGAAATCGAAGTAGGCGCAAAGCACACAAAGTTAAACCCATGGGGGATGGGTTAGGTTATACAATCTGTTTTTTCCTTCAGCCAATGCTTTTCTTCCATAGTCAGGGAAGGACTAAGCTTATCATAAACCTCTGAGTGGTAGGAATTCAGCCAGTCGATCTCTTTCTGATCCAAAAGAGATTTGTCAATAAGCGATTTTTCGATATGACACAATGAAACAGTATCAAATTTCAGGAACTGACCAAATTCAGTCTCTTCATCCTCGTAGCATAATATAAGATTTTCAATCCTGATCCCATATTCCCCTTCCCTGTAAATTGCAGGTTCATTTGAGGTGAGCATTCCTGCCTCAATAGTTGTTTTATTGTCCGCCGGGCTTATGCTCTGGGGACCCTCATGGACATTAAGGCAGTATCCCACTCCATGACCGGTTCCATGGGCGTAATTCAACCCCGATCCCCACATGGCTCTGCGTGCAATAAAATCCAGCTGGTATCCCCTTGTCCCGTGCGGGAATTTTGCCAGGGCAAGGTTAATATGTCCCTTAAGGATAAGCGTAAAATCCTTTTTCTGCTGATCAGAAGGGATTCCTACAGGTATCGTCCTTGTAATGTCAGTTGTTCCCCCCAGGTACTGGCCTCCTGAATCTACAAGAAGCAATCCTCTCTCCCCTATCGCCGTACCTGAGCCTTCCTCAGGATTGTAATGCGGAAGCGCACTGTTTTCATTATAAGCCGTAATTGTTGCAAAGGAGGATCCTAAAAAATCTTTCTGTTGTGATCTGAACTCAAAAAGCTTCTCAGAAAGGGAATTTTCTGTTATTGTCTCCCTTCCAAAGTTACTTTCGAACCAATGAAAGAATTTCGTAAGTGCCACTCCATCCCTTATCATCACATTGGATATGTTCCCTATTTCCGTTTTGTTCTTTATTGATTTAAGACGTGCAGGAATACTTCTATCCTCGATACGCTCTGAATTCTTTGCAATTGAATTATACAGTTCAACTGAAGTAGCTTGCGGATTGAAGAGTATGGAATGACCTTCTGTTACGGATAATAAGATTCCAGGCATTTCATCATAGGGAAGAATGACAATACCCAGCCTGTCAAATTCGGAGGCAATCCTTATCGGAATTTTGGCTTCATCAATAAACAGAATGATCTGTTCAGTACCAATAAGAGCAAATGATAATAATAACGGACTGTATTTAAGATCACTTCCGCGGATATTAAGAAGCCACATTATATCATCAACCGAAGAGAGAAGATGAAAGTCGGCATTTTGTTTCCTCATCTGTTCCCGCACCTCATTGATCTTTACTGACCTTTCCTTACCTGAATACTCTAAAGTATGATCAAATGCCAGAGAGAAAGGTAACGGAGGACGGTTGGTCCACAAAGATGCAATCAGATCACAACCAGTATCAAAGGAAACCATTTTACCATCAAGTTTCGTTTCAAGCCTTCTGAATGTAGAAATGGGAAAAATCCTTCCATCAATGCCTATTTTTTCTCCATGTTTTATATTCTCAGAAATATAATCTACATAGTCATTCCTTTGAAATACCCCCGGTCTGACAAATTCAAAACCTGAACCGGAAAGTTGTTTTTCCGCCTGGATAAAATATCTTGAATCGGTCCACAATCCCGCAAAAGTATCTGTTATAATTACAGTTGCAGCAGAACCGGTAAATCCTGTAAGCCATTTGATAATCTGCCAGTGATCGGGTATGTATTCCCCAAGGTGAGGGTCTGAAGAGGGAATAATATAATAATCGATATTTTTTTGGTGCAAGGCTGACCTTAGTAAAGCCAGCTTTTCAGCAGAGGAATTCATAAGTTTTTGATCTCATTTACCAGGTTCTGCAGTGTACTTTTGGCATCGCCGAAAAGCATTCTTGTCTTGTTGTTAAAGAACAGCATGTTTTCAATGGCTGCATAGCCTTTCCCCATGCCGCGTTTCATTACAATAATGTTTTTCGCATCACGTGCCTTGATAATCGGCATGCCGTATATCGGACTTGATGGATCATCTTCGGCTGCCGGATTAACAACATCATTTGCACCTATAACGATCAAAACATCCGTATTTGGGAGATCGGGGTTTATCTCATCGCTTTCAATAAGCTGCTCATAAGGCACATCTGCCTCAGCCAGAAGCACATTCATATGCCCTGGCATCCTGCCTGCAACAGGGTGAATTGCATATTTCACCTCCACTCCCTTTTCATCGAGCAGCTTATCAAGTTCATGACAGATATGCTGGGCCTGGGCTACGGCCAAACCATAACCAGGAACTATAACGACTTTCTTTGAATAACTGAGAAGCACTGCGGCATCTGAAAGTGAGATTTCTTTGACCGTACCGGCTTCGGCGGCATTTGATTTCCCGCCTCCGCCAAAAACACCCACAATCACATTCAGCAAAGAACGGTTCATTGCCCTGCACATCAGAACCGTGAGAATGGTTCCTGCAGAACCAACAAGGATCCCTCCGGTCAGCATCGCCTGGTTGCCATAAAGAAAGCCTCCCATTGCTGCTGCAACACCTGTAAAAGAGTTTAGCAGGGAGATCACCACCGGCATGTCAGCTCCTCCGATTGGCATCACGAACAGGACACCATATATAACGGAAATTGCAAATATTATATAAATATAGGGAGTAAGTTCAGCACTTACCCGGACATGACGGGTCATTATAAAGATTACAAATCCAATGAGAACAGCAAGTATCGTAAGATTGACGTATTTCATTGCTTTTATTCTCATATCACCAATCCAGCCATCAAGCTTCCCGAAGGCGATCATACTTCCTGCCCACGACACCGTTCCTATCACCAATCCAAGAAGAATAGCAAGAACATGACCGTTTGCCATACCTGTCCTTGCTATAAGTTCGGGACTGACATTCGGGAATTCAATCATCGAGATAAGAGCAGCAGCAGCTCCTCCCATCCCATTAAAAAATGACACAAGCTGGGGCATTGCCGTCATCTTCACTCTTTTAGCGATCACCCATCCTATTACGGTCCCAATGGCTATGGCAGCCAGTATAAAAGGTATATTCCCGATTGGTTCGCCGTCTTTTTTATGAAAAAGAATTGTTGCAATAATGGCAAGACCCATTCCAAAGGCAGCAAGGGTATTTCCCCTGCGTGCAGTCAGAGGATGACTCAGCATTTTCAATCCGATGACAAACAAAACGGAAGCTATTATGTAGGTAATCTCCAGTATCGCGATTCCATTTGTAAATTGAGATATTACGCTCATCTTTAATTAATTTAGAATTTGACGCCTGCTGATTACTTCTTCTTTTTGAACATTTCAAGCATCCTGTCAGTCACGACAAAGCCCCCGACGACGTTCAGGGTGCCCAGAACGACAGCCAGGAATCCAAGAATCATTGATCCGGTTGTTGCGGCATGTCCCATTACAATTATGGCCCCGATAATTACTACACCATGGATCGCATTGGCTCCCGACATCAGAGGTGTATGCAATATTGCCGGTACATGGCTGATCACTTCAATACCAAGAAATATTGAAAGGATAACAATGAAGATCGCCTCCCGGTGCTGTAAGAAAAAAACTGAAAACTGTTCCATGAGTGCATTATTTAATACCAAGTATCTGTTTGACTCTCTGACTAATATACTCCCTGTTATGAACTGCAGTCGTTCCATTTATTATATCATCCTGCATATTAAGCTGAAGGCTGCCGTCCTTCCCGATCATTATCTTAAGCAAGTTAATAACGTTTGATCCGAACATCTTGCTTGCATCAGAAGGCATCTCTGAAGCAAAGTCGGATTTTCCGATAATTGTTATCCCGTTGACTGAAATTGTTTTGTCATTTTCAGTCAGTTCACAGTTGCCTCCGGTCGATGCTGCAAGATCGACAATTATTGATCCCGGTCTCATAGCCATCACAGTTTCTCCGAGGATCAGGACCGGAGCTTTTTTGCCCGGTATCTGTGCGGTTGCAATTATCACATCAGCTGCAATAGCTTTTTTCTGGATAAGCTCCTGCTGTTTCTTTCTGAACTCATCTGTTTGTTCAACAGCGTAACCTCCTGCGGCTGAATCTTCCTTTGCTCCCTCAACCTCGATGAATTTTCCTCCAAGGCTTTTTACCTCTTCCTTAACCGCCGATCTGACATCAAAAACCTCAACGACAGCTCCAAGCTTTCGGGCAATGGCTATTGCCTGAAGTCCGGCAACACCTGCACCGAGTATCAGAACTTTTGATGGTTTGATAGTTCCGGCAGATGACATGAACATTGGAAAGAATTTCGGGAGGGTGGATGCTGCAGCAAGCACGGCTTTGTATCCCGCAACTGTTGCCATCGATGAAAGTATGTCCATCGACTGTGCCCTTGTAGTCCGGGGAATCAGATCGAGTGCCAGGACCGTAAGTCCCCTGACCCTGGCCTTCTCAAGCCATTTGCTGTTTTCAACAGGATTTACTACAGAACAGAGAACCTGTCCGTCCCTGAATGAATCCATGTTTTCTTCAAGCGGTGGATTTACACATAACAAAAAAGAGGACTTTGATATCAAATCTTTACGGCCGGCAATTGATGCGCCGGCAGACAGATAATCAGTGTCTGATGCCCAGGCTGTGTCACCCGCCCCGTTTTCAACAATGATATCAACACCCAGCTTTTTAATTACGGCAACTTCACCTGGAAGCATAGCCACTCTCTTTTCTGCCCCGGATTCTTTAAGTATACCAATAATCATATTATTCGAGTTTGGAGTTTAGAATTTGGAGTGTGGAGTTTACTGTTAAAAAATTAACACCAATATAATAACAATTATTTATTATTATCGCCGCTTATAAAACAAACTGATTCACCCTGTTATTATTAACTTTAGGCACTCCAGGCACTCCAAACTCTAGTCACTTATAATTTACATTTATTCTTTTCCAAAGAAACTCTTTAGCCAGAATTTGTTTGCTTCAGTTCTGGAATGAATTGCTTTTGCACTACCCCAGCCATGGCGACCATTGGGGTATAGCATGAACTGGAATGATTTGCCTTCATCTTCAAGCCTCGATATAAGATAAATTGTGTTCTGTATATGGACATTATCATCAAGGTCCCCGTGAGTCAGGTACAGCTTCCCTTTGTAGTTTTCAGCCCATGTAACTGCAGAGCCGTCTTTATATCCTTCCGGATTATCCTGGGGAGTGTCCATATATCTTTCTGTATAGACGTCATCATACAAACGCCAGTCAGTTACTGATGATCCGGCAAATCCATGGGTCCAGTAATCAGCACCTTTGGTCAGGGCCATACATGTCATGTAGCCACCGTATGAGCTTCCGGTGATACCCATTCTTGCACCGTCGACATATGGCTTTGTCCGCAGCCATTTTACGGCATCTTCGTAGTCGAGAATTTCCCATTTACCAAGATTGCGATGAAGATAATCAAGCCCCCTCTTCCCAAATTGACCTGAGCCCCTGTGATCAACGGTAAAAGTTATTATTCCGTTCTGAGAGTCCCACGAAGGTGTATTGCCCTGCCACCTGTCCGAGACATTCTTTGAATCGGGGCCTCCATAAATTCTGAAGATCACCGGATATTTTTTATTTTCGTCAAAATTTAAGGGATATGTGATTATAGCCGGCATATTGAAAAGTCCGTCTGTAGTTGCTATTTTAATCAGTTCAGATCTTGAATGTTTTGAAGGATCAAAAACTTGCTGTTCAAATTTGTAAATCTCCCTTACCAGTCTGTATTTTTTATCAATTGCAATTATGGATCCGGGGCTGGTTATACTGTTCCATGTATCAATGAACCAGGTTCCCTTCGGAGATATACTGATCATATGAGTACCAGGGCCATTGGTTATCTGAATTAAGTTCCTGCCATCAAGCCCGGCCTTAAAACAATGACTGTCAGTTGATTCTGTCCCTGTTGCCGTAAAATACACAACCTTCTGCCCTTCATCAACCCTGTCGAGGCTGGTAACCCTGAAGTTCAGATTTGTAAGCTGCGCTATCAGCCTGTTATCCCAATTGTAATAGTACAGGTTTTCCCAACCGTTCCTTACACTGTTCACAATGAACCCTGTACCGTCATTCATTATATATATATCCTTGTAGAAATCAAGCCAGGCTTTCTGGATTTCACTGTAGATCTGAGAAAAATCCCCGGTTGCAGGATCTGCAAGAATGATTTTCATATCATTCTGATCCCTGTTTATAACCTGAATTGCGAGTTTCCTGCTGTCAGGTATCCAGAAAGGCCATGCCAGATACTGATCAACACTATAATCAGTTTTAACCCATGTTGTTTTTGCTGTTGATATATCGGCAATCCCCATTTTAACCCGCGGATTCGGATCACCAGCCTTGGGATACGGAACCTGTTCAAGTTTGCCATGGATCCCGTCCGCCTCATCGAGCCTGTTAAGAGTAAATACAGGGACATCCGTTTCATCGGTCCGCAGGTAGGCAATTTTGTTCCCATCGGGCGACCACCAGAAAGCAGCATACCGGCTTGGACGATCGAG
>JBBSAP010000121.1:0-9024 GCA_038252165.1 Bacteroidales bacterium
GAATGATTCCATTGAGGAAATGGAAGCTGAATCGAGGTGGATATCAGAAGAGCTCGGGAATGAGACTCCCTTTCACCTGAGCAGGTATTTTCCGATGTACAAAAGAAATGATCCTCCGACCCCGCAGGAAACACTTACAAGGTTGTTCGAAACAGCTTCCATGCATCTTAAATATGTCTATATGGGGAATACTCCGGGGAACACCGGACAGGATACCCATTGCAGCCGGTGTGGCAAAGTTGTTACAAAAAGATCAGGTTATAATACACGATTACTGAATCTCGATAGTGCAGGTAAATGCACCGGTTGCGGCAATCAGGTTTACAGGTATTTTATTTTACCTTCCCGTGAAGATCGCTGAGCCGTGTGCACAGTTTATCAGTGCCAATGAAAAGATCCTTTTCAACAAGCTGAAAATGAGATCTCATAGATTTGGGATCATCGTTTTTTTCAGGATTGTTTGCCCGCCGTATGAGGTCATTCCTTAATGAGACGGCATCTGCAATAATACCGGAAACCTCTTCTGCATCATCCTCAGGATGAAGAGTGCCAAAAGTAAAACAATCTGAGATAACCTCGAAAATCAGGTAATCGATACTCTTCTTGAGCTTTCTGATACTTGGCATGATAAGGGATTATTTAATTTTGGCAAAGGTAGTAAATAATATTACTATAAACTCATTTATCAGTCGTAAACTGATTAATGCTCTCCTCTGCTTTTTCAATGTAGAGTTTTCGGAGATTTTCAATCAATTGCATCCGTACATTGAAATAAATATCCCCAACGCAGGAAAATTGGAGTACCATGGGAGATGTTCCGGTCATGAACACAGCATCATAATCCCCGATCGATTTAACAGGTACACACATGAATTTCACCATGATATTATTGTCGCCGCAGATATCAAGAATATGTTTCCGTGTTATACCGTTGAGAATCTTATCGTCTGGGGCCGTTGTAAGAGTATCTCCCTTCAGAAAAAAAATGTTTGACCTGCTGCCCTCTGTAATCTGATCCTCTTCATTTACAAGAAGAGCTTCATATCCGCCTTCGAGTATAAGTTTATGATAGATCGATGAACGCAGCTTATGATTTATCACCTTTGACTCAGGATCTTTTCTTTCGGCATAAAAGAGTATCCCCCTGACACCTTTCTTGTATTGCTCCTCAGTGGGGTATATTGGTTCGACAAAATATATCAGATAATTCGTAGAATCCTGGTTATAGTTAAAAACGAGCTTAAGGTTAATATCCCTCCGTTTTTCAGTTTTAGCCAGGTTAATTATGTCTTTTCTCAAGTCGCTTATTTTTACAAGCGGTTTTTTCTGCCGAATCCTCATGCTTGCTTCAAGACGTTCCATATGATCGTGAAAAAAGACCGGGCTGCCCTTAATCATTCGTATTACCTCATATATTGAATCGCCTTCGTAAACAAGTGAATTGTCAAAATTGTCAGAAGGATTCAATTCACCGTTAAGAATGAACTTTTTACCATAGCATTCGTTCATGATCAGGAGTTTTTCTTTACAAAAATACAAACAATACGGCTATCAGCCAGCATTTCTCCATATATTCGCAGTAGTCTTTACAGATGACTGTATTTAATGTACGCCATAGTTGATATTGAAACCACAGGAGGAAGTTCCAGAATTGAAAAAATCACTGAAATAGCTATATTTCAATATGATGGAAGCAAAATCACCGGAGAATTTGTAACACTTGTCAATCCGGAAAGAAATATTCCCTACTTTATCACCAATCTTACCGGAATTACGAATGAAATGGTTGAGGATGCCCCAAGGTTCTTCGAGGTCGCAAAAGCAATTATTGAGATGACGGAAGGGCGTATTATTGTTGCTCATAACGCAAAATTCGATTATTCGTTTATAAGGCAGGAATTCAAATCGCTTGGGTATAACTTCAGAAGAAGCCTCCTCGATACTGTTACCCTTGGAAGAAAACTGATCCCCGGACACAGGTCATACAGCCTGGGAAACATCTGCAAGGATCTCGGGATAATGATCAATGGCAGGCACAGGGCGGCAGGTGATGCACTGGCAACAGTGAAGCTTTTTGAGATGCTGATGGAGAAAGACAGGGAGATCACCGGACAATATTCCGGTCAGATCAGGAATACCAGACTTTCAAAGCTGAATCCTAATCTTAATGTCTCAAAGGTAGATTCAATACCTGAAGAACCAGGGGTCTATTATTTTTACAATGAAAATGGCGATGTGATCTATATCGGAAAGAGCAGGAATCTTCAGCAGAGGATCAGAACACATCTTTCAAACAATACAACAAACAGGGCTATGGAGATGCGTGATCTCATTGCCGACATTGACTGGGAAGTGACAGGAAGTGAGCTGATAGCCCTACTGATGGAATCATCGGAAATCAAGAAAAACAAGCCTGTTTATAACAGGGCTCAGCGCCAGACAGGTTTTCAATGGGGAATTTTCAGCTTTACAGATAATAGCGGCTATCTGAATTTCAATTACGGCAAGGTCGGATTTGACGATAATCCGGTATCTGTCTTCTCCGGAAGAGAGAGGGCGAAAGCGATGTTGATGTCACTTGTTGAAAAATATGAATTGTGCCAGAAGCTTACAGGCCTCTATGAAACCAATGGCCCTTGTTTTCATTATCATGTCAGCATCTGCAGAGGAGCCTGCTGCGGAAAAGAGCCGCCCGATTCCTACAATGAACGGGCCAGAAAAGCAGCTGATGAGTTTGTTTTTACACGCAATAACTTTTTTATTATCGATAAGGGAAGGGATGAAGAAGAAAGAAGTGCAATTAAAGTAATCAATGGTAAATTTTCAGGGTACGGTTACTTCAATATCAATGAGATGGGATTCGGGTTGACAGCTGTTCACGACTGTATAATATCGTCGGCTGATAACCGCGATATCCAGGTAATAATAAAACAATATCTCAGGGGATACAAAATAGAGAAGATCATTGAATTCTGATAAGCAAGAACTATATTTGTTAAAAGGATCGACAATTTTAAATACTACTGACAGATAATTTTTAGGATATGGCTTTATTTACGAGGACCACAAAAAATCTAATCTTGAAGATCGATGAGTTTTTTGATAATATTGATCTTGGACTGCTTGTCTTCAGGGAAGGCGTGAAAGCCTATCTCGATAAAGACTTTGATACATTTAACAGGCATATTCAGAAGGTGGAATTGCTTGAAAGCAATGCAGATAAGCTCCAGCGATCGATCGAAAATGAAATGATAACCCATTCGATCCTTCCCCAGCACAGAGGCGATGTAAGTTCACTGATTGACTCGCTTGATGAAATTATCGATACGATAAAATCATCGCTGAATGAATTCAGCATTGAAATGCCTGATATTCCCGAATCGCTTAACCACAATTTCATAAGCATTACTGAAGCTTCAGTATGCGCAGGGGAAGAGCTTATACCTGCTGCCAGAGCCTATTTCAAATCACCATACACAGTAAGGGATAAGCTGCTGAAGGTTTACTATTTCGAAAGTGAGACAGATAAGCTGTCAAGAATCACAACAAGGATAATATTTCAGGAAATGAAAGATCTGGATCTGGCACATAAAGCGCATCTCAGATATATTATTCATCATATCGAGAACATTTCAGACAATGCCCAGAAGGCAGCAGATCTTCTTTCAGCAATGGCGATTAAGATTTCGATGTAAAAACTCGTGTGTCGTGAGTTTAAAATGATGTTTATTTCTGATTTATGATAATACTTTTCTTAACCAGCGGCCTATTCCTTGGCTGGTCCATGGGGGCCAATGATGCTGCCAATGTCTTTGGCTCTGCAGTAGGTTCAAAAATGCTGAGTTTCAGAAAAGCAGCAATTATAGCTTCAATTTTTGTGATCCTCGGGGCGGTGATCCAGGGTGCAGGCGCTTCTGGTACCCTTGAGAAACTTGGCGCTGTAAATGCCATCGGAGGTTCATTTACAGTCGCTCTGGCAGCTGCCGTTACAGTTTACCTGATGAACAGATTTGCTTTGCCGGTATCAACAACACAGGCAATTGTTGGTGCGATTATAGGTTGGAACCTTTTTACCGGGAATCATACCGACGGCAGGGCATTGACACAGATAGTTTCCACATGGGTATCTGGTCCGATTCTGGGAGCTGTTTTTGCCATACTTTTATACATAATTCTAAAGGCCGTCAAGAAGAATTCGTCCATTCACCTTATCCGTTTTGAATCATATATAAGAACCGGTCTTATACTTGCCGGAGCATTCGGCGCATTCAGCCTGGGGGCAAACAATATCGCCAATGTTGTCGGGGTTTTTATTCCGGCTTTTAACCTTCAACCCCTTGATCTAGGGTTATTCTCACTTTCATCCTCACAACAACTGTTCCTGCTTGGAAGTCTGGCAATTGCAGCAGGAATCCTTACATATTCAAACCGCGTTATGGAGATGGTCGGAACCAGTATAATGCAGCTTTCATCAGAGGCAGCACTCGTAGTTGTACTTGCTCTGGCGCTGGTACTTTTTATTTTCTCTTCATCCGGTTTTTCTTCATTTTTCGAAAGTATGGGCTTGCCCCCCATTCCCATGGTTCCTGTTTCCAGCACTCAGGTTGTTATCGGAAGCGTGATAGGGATAGGGCTCTACAAAGGAGCCAGGAATATTAATTTCAGAATAGTCGGAGAAGTTGCAGCAGGCTGGGTTTTAACACCAATAATCTCAGGGCTGTTTGCATTTTTCGCATTGTTTTTTGTCAGGAATATTTTCGGTATTGATGTCGGCAGGAATATCACAGGCTCCGTTGATCAGGTAATTCTGAATAACCAGGTACCTCAGGTCGGACAGGATATTTCTGAAATTGTACAGTATATTATTCTTAGTCTGCTTATTACAGGCATAATTGCGGTCCTTTTTTATTATTTTCTTGAAAAAAAGAAGAAAACTGAACTTCGGAAATCAGAGGAGAGATTCTGGAGAAACATAAAATAAGGTGATAAAATTGTATATCTTATCCTGAACTTAGTAAAATGATCAAAAATATGGACAATCCATTTTATCTTGGAATTGACATCGGTGGAACAAAATGTGCAGTTATTGCCGGAACCAATGATATGCAGATTCTAAAAAAAACAGGTTTCCCCACTGAAACGAGTAAAGGTCCCGGCCATGCAATCAACCTGCTGTTGAAGTCAGCATCCGAAATTGTTGACAATCTCGGGCCAGATCGGTTAAAAGCAATAGGAATTAGCTGCGGAGGTCCTCTTGACAGTACAAAAGGCATCGTTCAGTCTCCTCCCAATCTGCCGGGATGGAATGATATTCCTATATCAGATTTATTCAGGGATAAGTTTAATGTTCCTGTATTCCTCCAGAATGATGCAAATGCCTGTGCGCTTGCCGAATGGAAATTCGGTGCAGGTAAAGGCACCCGGAATATGGTATTCCTGACTTTCGGGACAGGTATGGGCGGAGGAATAATTATTAACGGCCAGCTTTATTCAGGGACAAACGACCTTGCAGGGGAGGTCGGGCATATTCGCCTGGCTGAAGATGGCCCCCGGGCATACGGGAAAAAAGGTTCATTTGAAGCTTTTTGCAGCGGAACAGGGATAGCTCTCCTCGCAAAACAAATAGTAAGTGAAAAATTTGCACTGAAACAGTCCGTTCCCTTTTGCAAAAATCCGGATGATATTGATAAAATAACCGCTAAGGATGTTGCTGATGCAGCGTTTTCCGGAGATAAAACTGCAATTAAGATTCTTGAAATCTCAGGTGAATATCTTGGCAAGGGCCTTTCCATCCTGATAGATATTCTTAATCCTCAGAAGATAGTTATTGGAAGTATCTACGCCCGCTGCAGGAAATTTATCGAGCCGGCGTGTCTTGAGATCATTAGTAAGGAAGCTCTTGCTCCGGCAAGGGATGTCTGCAGCATTGTTCCAGCCGCGCTGGGCGAAGAGGTTGGTGATTACGCCAGCCTGAGTGTAGCAATGGTCCAAAATGGAGAATAAATATGTCGAAAGAAAGAAAAATAATCACACGAAGGAGTTTTTTAAACAAAGCTGCTGCCGGGACAGCAGGCATTGCTTTCGTTCCTTTGATGAAAAATCCGCTGTCTTTAAAACAAACGACTGGTAAATGGCCTTCTGAAGCCGGGAAATACAGATTTCACCTTATCGGGCAGGCTCATATCGATCCGGTCTGGCTCTGGCCCTGGTCCGAAGGAATTGCAGTAGTTCACAGCACATTTAGGTCGGCTCTCGACAGGATGAATGAAACACCCGACTTTACTTTTACAGCAAGCTCTGCTCAATTCTATCAATGGGTGTCAGAAAATGACCCCGACATGCTCCTGGAAATAAGAAAGCGTGTCGATGAGGGGCGATGGAATGTTGTTGGCGGATGGTGGGTGGAACCCGATATGAATATACCGTGTGGTGAAGCTATGGTCAGGCAGGGATTATACGGGCAATTGACTCTTCAGAGACTTCTCGGGCATCGCGCCACAGTCGCCTTTAATCCTGATTCATTCGGTCATACCGGCACACTTCCACAGATAATAAAATTGCAGGGCATGGAGAATTATGTATTTATGCGCCCTGGTCCAAAAGAAAAAACTATTCCTGCCGATATGTTCTGGTGGGAAGGGCCTGACGGGTCAAGAGTTCTGACTTATCGCATCCCGATAAGCTATAATGACAGCAGGTCGGTAAGAACCCGAGTTGAACAGGTTTTAACCCAATTTAAGGATCAGCCGTTCCGGACTTTTATGACTTATTACGGGGCAGGGGACCATGGAGGAGGTGCAACAAAAGAGAACATTGCATCCATTGAGGAAATTCAGGCTGAGGATGGGGCTCCAACACTTTTATTCAGCACTCCTGAAAACTATTTCAAAGAAATACGCAATGATAACAGCCTCAATTTGCCGGTCATTAAGGACGATCTCCAGCATCACGCAGTTGGCTGCTACACTGCTGAGGCTGATATCAAGAAATACAACAGGCTTTCTGAAACTGCGTTGGTGACAGCCGAGAAAATATCCGCACTTGGATCAGTAATCTGGGATTATAAATATCCGAAAGATGATTTTACGTCCGCATGGAAAAGAGTACTGTTCCTTCAGTTTCACGACAGCCTTGCCGGAACATCTGTACCTGAACACTCCGCAACCGCCCGGGAAGGCTATGGACATGCACTTGATACAGCTCATCAGGCAATATTTACTGCTGTTCAGAAGCTCGAATGGCAGGTTGCCTCTGAAGATCCTGCTTCTCAATACCTTCTGGCCTTCAATCCTCATGCATGGGAGATAAAGGCTAACCTCGAATATGATCTCAACCGGGATACCCGTAATTTTTCACAGGCGGAGGATGAAAAGAGTAATCTGCTTAAACATCAGTGGAGCACTGGAACCACAGAGACCGGGAGCCGCAAGGGATTAATAGTCAGAACTTCAATTCCTGCCTTCGGTTACAGACAGATTAGGATCAGGTCAGGAGAAACTCAGGAACCGGAGCATGGCGTGATCTTCGAAAACAACTCTATGGAAAACGAATTTCTGAAAGTGAGTTTTTCAGATTCAGGAACAATAGGAGTATTTGATAAGGTTAATGGCAGGGAAGTATTTGAGGGAGGAAAAACAGGCTGCAGGGCTATAATAATTGACGACCCGAGCGATACATGGAGCCACGATATAAAAACATTCTCGAAGGAGATCGGTGCCTTCGGGAATGCTTCAGTCAAAATCCTGGAAAAAGGACCCCTGCGCTGCATTGTAAGAGTTACAACCACTTATGGCTTTTCAGTACTGATAACCAACTGGGTACTTTATGCCGGCTCCACGTATATCGAATCGAATATCACACTTAACTGGAACGAGCACCTGAAAATGGTTAAATTCTCATTCCCGGTAAATATCGGATCTCCTGTTGCCACCTATGAAACTCCCTACGGATATAAAGTACGTGCAACAAACGGTGACGAGGATCCGGGACAAAGGTGGATAGACGTAACAGGAATGAGCAGGGGGATTACATATGGGCTGGCAGTAATAAATGACGCAAAATACGGGTACAGTGTCCACAACAATGATATGCGGATCTCAGTTATCCGCTCTGCTGTCTATGCACATCATAATCCCAGGGTCCTTGATATGAATGCGGAGCATATATGGCAGGATCAGGGCATTCATACCTTCAGAATACTGCTGTTACCCCATAAGGATACATGGCAAAAAAGCAATATTGCCAGGAAAGCTGAAGAATTCCTATCCCCGGCAATAGTTATTTACCAGGGAATACATGGCGGATCCATGCCCAAAGCCGGATCGTTCATATCGGTTGACAATGAGGCTATTATCGTCTCGGCAATAAAACAATCCGAGGAAGGAGATGATCTTATAATTCGCTGCATAGAAACATCAGGTACCGGTACTTCTGCTACAGTCGACTTTTCATTCATAAACAGAAAATGGACCGGCAGTTTCAAACCGTGTGAAATAAAGAGTCTGCGGCTGAACTGCAAAACACGGGATGTAAGAGAAGTAAATCTGCTGGAAGAATAATTATAAAAGGCGACAGGCTTCAGGCTGCAGGCATCGGGATTAACTAATTAAATCCCCATTTGAATGTACTTGGGGTTGGTTGAATAAGATTGCTTCCCACGCTTTGCGTGGTCGCAATGACAGTAATAATATTGAAGATGAGTGGAATAATTGAAAAAATCAGACGTGATTTAGTATCAAATGCCGACGAAAAAACCAGGATTTCCGGTGAAAGATTCTTCAAAGAGCCGGTTAAGTTACACGGTTTAAAATCGGCAGTCACCGGAAAAATCGGAAAAGAACATTATTCAAAGATCAAGGGAAAGCCGAAAACAGAAATATTTGAGCTCCTATATAACTCTTTTCAACATTTTGATTATCAATAGTTCTTTTCACCAGCCTCATGCGGCTTGCTTTAAACGGGCTAATTGCTTTTCAAGGTTTTTAATTTTTTCTTCCTTGAGTTTATCCTGATTTTCAATTAGTA
>JBBSAP010000122.1:0-8958 GCA_038252165.1 Bacteroidales bacterium
AACCACCCCCTCATTCCGCTTGACCCTATAATTACTTGTCATTCAGAGCGGAGCGAAGAATCTCATACTCGTCTTATTAGTTTTCCCGGACAATAGTGATATTTTTTATAAAACAATGTCCGGGAATTCCCTTAACTTGCTTCTGCAAATCACTTTTCAATGGAAACTGTACTTATTACGGGAGGAACCGGACTTATCGGCAGTCACCTTATCAAAAAACTCAGGGAAAAAGGATACAACATTGCCTTGCTCAGCAGAACAGCTAACCCGGCGGGCAGTATTCCCATTTACTTATGGGATCCTGCCAAAAACGAAATCGACATAGCAGCCCTGGCTTCTGCCGATTATATTATACACCTTGCCGGAGCCGGGATAGGTGATAAAAGATGGACAAAAAACAGGAGACAGCTGATAGCTGACAGCCGCATCAAAACAGGTGAATTAATACTCAATAATGTTCTGGAATCAGGGAAAAAACTTAAAGCATTCATATCTGCCTCAGGAATCGGGTATTACGGAACAATTTCATCCGATAAAATATTTAATGAAAATGATCCTCCTTCCAATGATTTCCTGGGGGAAGTATGCAGGAAATGGGAAGAAATGGCTGACAGGTTTAAAGAATCCGGAATCAGGACAGTTAAAATAAGGACAGGAGTAGTCCTCTCAGACAAAGGAGGTGCTTTGGGCAGAATAACAACTGCAGTTAAAATGGGCATTGGGTCACCCCTTGGCACCGGAAGGCAATATATCCCGTGGATACATATTGATGATCTGTGCAATCTATACCTGAAGGCTGTTGAGGATCCGTTAATGACGGGTACCTGGAATGCCGTGGCACCTGAACATATATCGAACATGGAATTCATGCGGATTCTGGCTAAGGTCCTGGGAAAGCCGTTCTTCTTCCCTGCTGTTCCCTCTTTTGTTTTGAAAATACTCCTTGGCAAAATGTCCGGGATCATTTTAAAAGGAAGCAGGGTTTCGGCCGGGAAGTTAATTTCATCAGGTTATAACTTTGAGTATCCTGATCTGGGAAATGCCCTGAAGAACCTGTTCCCGGAAAGATGATCCTATCCTTTTAGAGAACAAATGGATTAAAAGGTTGTTATAAATACTATGTTTGTTGGATAATAAAAATCAGATAAATGAGTCTTGCAAGACCAGACCCTCTTGTTGAGTTAGACGGGAGAAATTTGTATTATGCCTTCATTGCAGGCGCAAGGAAGGTAATTGAAAACCAGGTTGAGCTCAACAGGATAAATGTTTTCCCTGTTAATGATGGTGATACCGGTACTAATCTTGCCGCCACAATAAGGTCAGTAATGGAATCGATTCGCCCTCACAGGTCATACAAGATTACGGCCGACAGGATTGCTGAAGCCACCCTGATTAATGCAAGAGGAAACTCTGGAATTATTTTTGCGCAGTTTTTTTACGGGCTCAGCATCGAAACCGGAAATTTCCGTTCCGTCACGCTTAAGCAATTTGCAGAATCACTTGCAAAATCGGTGAGTTATGTTTACGCTGCGGTTGCCAAACCCGTTGAAGGAACTATGCTCACTGTCATAAAGGACTTTGCCGATTATATCTACAGCAGCCGTAACAAGTTCTCTGATTTCAACAATATGCTTACAAGTGCTTCTGAGATCCTGAAGAAATCGCTGCTGGAAACAAAATCCAAGCTCGCCATACTAGGGAAGCACAATGTTGTAGACGCAGGGGCCAAGGGATTTGTTCTGTTTTTCGAAGGAATAATGGAATTTATTAATACAAGGAATATCAGGGAACTAATTTCAGCAAGGCCGGTAACAGCTCCATTTCAAAAAATCGAAGAGCCAGTCATCGAAAAGATGAATTTCAGATATTGCACTGAAGCTCTAATAAGAGAGTGCAGGATTGACAGGGCAATGCTTATTAAGATTCTCGAATCATACGGGGATTCAGTTGTAGTGGCCGGTTCTGACAAACTAAGAAGGATCCATCTTCATACGAATGCCCCGTCCGGATTGTTCGACAACCTCAGGAGGACAGGTACTATAACATTCCAGAAAGCCGATGACATGGTCCGCCATTACCAGACAACAAATGAAAGAAAATGGAAAATTGCGCTTGTAACTGATTCCGCTTGTGACCTGTCGGAGGAGCTTATCGACAAATACCAGATCAACATACTGCCAATAAATATCAATTTCGGTGAAAATCATTATCTCGATAAGGTAACTCTTCAGCCTGAACAGTTTTACAACCTCCTGAACGAAAGCGGCGAGCATCCAAAAACATCCCAGATAAATGAGAATACCTTTATCAATCTTTACTCCCATCTTGCCTCGCATTATGATTCAGTAATAGCAATACATTTAAGTGATCAGTTAAGCGGCACATTTTTCAGCAGCCGGAAAGCTGCCATGAAGATCTCAGCCGAATTCGGTAAGCCAGTCACAGTATTGAACTCAAGGAATCTGTCGGGTTCCCTGGGATTGATAATGCTCCGCACTGCCCAGGCCATTGAAAATGGGTTTTCTCATGATGAGGTCGTTTCTATGACGGAGAAATGGATCAAAAACACCCGTATCTTTGTAAGTGTCAAAACATTGAAATACATGGTCCGCGGAGGAAGAGTATCGGCTGCCAAAGGGCTGATCGCCAAAATACTTAACATAAATCCCATTGTTTCGATGGATGAGACAGGCAAAGCCGTTCTTTTCGACAGAACATTCAGTCAGAAAGCAAACATGCATAAAGTGATGAACCATATCAGAAAGATAAACGATTCCCAAAAGATCTGGAACTATATAGTTCTGCATGCAAACAATAAGAAGTCGGCAGACTGGTTTTCGGAAAAAATGGAAAAACTGACCAGCATGAAACCGGTTTCAGTCGTCAACATCTCTCCGGTCATTGGTGCAAATGCCGGTGCAGGAGCTGCTTCAGTTGCCTTACTTTACGATTAAAAAACTCATGACATTTTTTCAAATATTTTTCCAGGGATTATTTGTTATCATTGGCATGATGTCTGTTCTCTGGATAATCAGTGTTTTCATCAGGAATGTAAGCATTGTTGACCTTTTCTGGGGATTCGGATTTGTTCTGACAAATCTATTTTACTTCATCAGTACCGAAGGATTCTGGTTAAGGAAAATTATACTTCTAGTCCTGGTTTCTGTCTGGGGCTTTCGTCTTTCAGGATATCTTGCATGGCGCAACATTGGAAAAGGAGAAGACTACCGTTACAAGCAGTTCCGCAGTAGTTACGGGGAGAAGAGGTACTGGTGGATAAGCTTTTTCCAGACATTCCTTCTGCAGGGGGTACTGATGTGGCTAATATCTGCGCCCCTTCTTGGAGCCCAGTATTTCGGACAGGATAAAAGCCTTGGCATTCTTGATTATGCAGGTATAACTATCTGGATAACAGGCCTTATTTTCGAAGCGGGAGGGGATTTCCAGCTGGCCCGGTTTAAAGCCGATCCTTCAAATAAAGGGAAAGTCCTTTCTTCCGGTTTATGGCATTATACACGCCATCCGAATTATTTTGGCGACTCAGCGGTATGGTGGGGCTACGGCTTTATATGCCTGGCAGCCGGCAGCCTTTTACCGGTTCTTGGTTCTCTTCTGATGACTGCATTAATTATTAAAGTATCAGGGGTAGCTCTTCTCGAAAAAAACCTTGTTGGGAAGAAGCCGGAATACAAGGAATATGTCGAAAAGACCAGCGCATTTATTCCCTGGTTCCCGGGGAAATAGTAATTTTTTTAAAGCTGTCAACAGTACGAATGCGAGGAAACATACCATTCCGAATCCCTTGCCCCCGGAATGAGAAATCTTTTCCCCACTGCTGACAACAAGGTTTGCAGAACAATCCCCTGAACTGTTGGAATTCCCTTGAACAATTTCATTATTTTTGCGGCTTATGGAAATTATTCTTTAAATGAAGAGATGCATTTATATTATATTATTGTTGATCATTGTTGCATATGATTCTACAGGACAGACGACTTCCGGCGTGATAAAAGGCAGGGTGTTCAATTCAAAGACAAATGAAGGGGTCCCGTTTGCCACTGTTCAGATATGGGGAACCACAATCGGAGCAATTACAGACTATGATGGTAATTTTTCTTTCACCGGGATCAAGCCGGGGTACATTGAACTGAGGGCATCATCAATCGGCTTCAAGCCATTTATTTCTTCTGCGATTCTGGTAACAAACAGCAACCAGGTCAATTTAGAGATCCCTCTCGAAGAGAACCTGATCGGGATAGGTGAAGTCGTAATTAAAGCTTCCCCGTTTGTTAAAAAGATTGAAAGCCCGGTTTCCGTCAGAATAATAGGTATTGATGAAATTGAAAAGAATCCGGGGGGAAACAGGGATATTTCAAGGGTCATACAGTCATTCCCGGGAGTGGCCTCCACCCCTGCCTTCAGAAACGATGTCATTGTAAGAGGTGGTGGTCCGAATGAAAACCGGTTTTATATAGATAATGTAGAGATCCCCTATCTTAACCATTTCTCAACCCAGGGAGCTTCAGGCGGTCCGGTTGGAATAATAAATGTTGATTTCGTCCAGTCGGTTGATTTCATATCCGGAGCCTTCCCCGCCTCAAAAGGAAATGCGTTGAGTTCGATACTGAACTTTACTTTTGTCGACGGGAATAAGGATAAACTTAAATACCGTGCCACTCTGGGAGCCTCCGACCTGGGTCTCACAATTGATGGTCCGGCAGGAAAAAACAGTTCACTTCTTCTTTCAGCAAGAAGGTCATATTTACAGTTCCTTTTCATTGCCCTCGGCCTTCCGTTTCTTCCTAATTATACCGACTTCCAGTTCAAATACAGGGTCAAGCTTGATGACAAGAATGAGCTGACTGTTATCGGCCTTGGTGCCAAGGATGATTTCAGGCTGAATCTTAAAGCCAATGAAACAGAATATCAGAGATACATTCTCGACTATATACCCGTTCAGGAACAATACAGCTATACAACGGGAATAGTCTATAAGCATTTCAGAAAATCAGGCTTTGATACCTGGGTCCTAAGCCGTAATTACCTTAATAACTCGCAGTATAAATATACCGGCAATGTTGAAGCCGACACAAATAAGGTGCTGGACTATTTGTCGGGTGAAGGCGAGATCAAAGCCAGGGTTGAAAGAACAATCATTGGAGATAAAGGTCTAAGATTAAGTTTTGGAACAGGTTTCGAATATGCTCATTACAGAAATTCCACATACAGACTTATTTACACCGGACTCGGAGATAATGAAATCAACTACAGTACTAATCTGAAGCTTGGAAAGCTCAATGCATTCGGACAGGTAAGTAAATCATATCTTGAAGAAAAGCTGAAGTTATCACTTGGTGTCCGCACCGACTTTAACACCTGGTCTGAATCGATGTCAAATCCGTTGTCACAGCTTTCCCCCAGGTTCTCAGCATCATACTCTCTGACCGGGATGTTGAATTTCACCTTTAACGTGGGCCGGTATTTTCAGCTTCCACCATATACTTCCCTGGGATATTCAAGCAATACCGGAGTTTTTCTGAACAAGGGCAACAACCTGAAATATATCCAGTCCGATCACCTGGTTGCAGGGATTGAACTTGTCCCCACTGAAAATATCCAGCTCACTATTGAAGGATTTTACAAGAAATATTCCAAATATCCATTTTCAGTAAGAGACCAGGTCCCTCTTTCGAGTAAAAGTGCCGGTTACGGGATCTTCGGGGATGAAGAGCTTACTTCTGTATCTGATGGAAGGGCTTACGGGATTGAGTTGCTTGGACGGCTTAAGGAATTTAAGAATACAAATCTGGTTTTCTCCTATACTTTTGTAAGGAGTGAATTCAGGGATTTGAATTCTGTATGGATACCATCTTCGTGGGATAACCGGCACCTGTTAAATGTAACCGCAACAAAACAGTTCAACAAAAACTGGGATTTCGGATTCAAATGGAGATTCGTCGGTGGAGCCCCTTATACCCCATTTGACCTTTTAAAATCGGAGGTTAAAGCAGCGTGGGATCTCCAGGGACAGGGTTATCTCGATTATTCAAGATTCAACACTCTACGACTTAAGGCATTCCACCAGCTCGACCTTAGGATAGACAAGCAGTTCTTCCTCAAGGGATGGTCGCTGATGCTATATGCAGATGTTCAGAATGTTTACAATCATAAGGCCGATCAGCCCGCCATCCTGGTAAGGCAATCGGATGTAAACGGTATCCCTCTGACAGATCCGTCAGATCCGGCAAGGTACCTTCTTAAATACCTCGACAATGAATCAGGAACTGTATTGCCGACAATCGGAGTTATTATTGAATTTTAAATTTCTATGATATGTCCAGATTTTTTATTTTTTACATTATATTTTTAACCGGAGCCTGCTCAGCCGGTTCATTGAGAAGCAGAAATCAGGTACCTGATGAGAAAACTACGTTAACAACAAATACTACCGGCAAAGGGCAGGAGATTGTTATTGATTTCACAAAGGGAAAAGAATTCTATTATCCTCTTTTAGCTGTATGGATTGAGAACATTGATGGAAAATATATCCAGACACTTTACGTGGCAAAAGCTGTTGCCACGGGGATTTTTGAATATGGAAAGCAGGAAAAAGGCAAATGGGTAGAAGCACCTAAAAGGGCTCCACAGACTTTGCCATACTGGGCTCACAAAAGAGGCATAAAAGCATCTGATGGCCTCTTCATGCCTGATTCCGCCACTGCAGTTCCTGATGCATATTCCGGAGCCACCCCTACCACAGGATTCGTGCTGACATCACGTTCCGATAATCCCCTTCCGGAAAGGTTTAAGATTATGCTTGAAATAAATCAGAACTGGGACTGGAACGAATACTGGACCAACTTTAAATACTCTGATGATGAAAATTACAAGCTGTCGTGCCAGCCTGCTCTAGTATATGAGGCTGAAATCGACATGCAGACATTGAAGGGTTCATATTACATGAAACCTGCAGGGCATAGTCACTATTCGGGTAAAACCGGTGAACTATTCACCGATCTTGGTACTATTACAACTGCCCTTCAGATTGCCGATTCGATAGTTGTAAAAGTAAGATAGATAAAGCTTTTGACTCTTTTTAGAATGCAGGCGCAGCATAAAGACAAATCCTTCATCTTAATGCTGTAAATCATTGTTGCTTATAAAGCACTTGCATTAAAAGTATCGCCCTGGTCAAAATCACCTGATGTATATCCTTTACGGAACCACTCCTTACGCTGAGCTGCGGTCCCGTGAGTAAAAGCATCAGGGATTACCCTTCCCTGATATCTCTTCTGAAGAACATCATCGCCGACAGATGCAGCCGCATTCATCGCCTCTTCAATGTCGCCGGTTTCAAGTGAATTGAACATCTGCTGGTCGTAATGCGCCCACATTCCAGCAAGAAAATCAGCCTGCAGTTCGAGCCTGACAAGTATTTTGTTCGCGTTTACCTCGCTCATCCTTGCTCTCTGGTTATTGACATCAGCAAGAATTCCGAGCTGGTTTTGCACATGGTGTCCTATTTCGTGTGCAACCACATAGGCAATTGCAAAATCACCGTTAGCTCCGAATCGTGTCTTCAACTCATCAAAAAAGCCAAGGTCGATATAAACTTTCTGATCGCCCGGACAATAAAATGGTCCGCTGGCGCCGCTTGCATATCCGCATGCAGACTGGACCTGATCCCTGAAAAGGACCAGAATCGGTGCCTTGTAAGTCATCTTTGATTCACGGAATATTTTTGTCCAGACATCTTCAGTCCCGGCAAGTACGATCTTCACAAAGTTTGCCATTTTTTCCTCTTCAGGGGAAGCATTTACCGGACCCGATTGAGTTGCCGGAGCTTCCTGCGAGCTGTCTAATACCTGTGTGGGATCTCCTCCAAGAAGAAGAACAACAAGTGCTATTACCAGTGTACCTAATCCACCACCAATTGCCATCTTACCACCGGAACTCATTCCTCTGCGGTCTTCTACATTATCGCTGGTGCGTCTGCCTTCAGTTCTCATAATGATGTATTTTTAATTATTCTGTTATTATCTGATTAATTAGTTATAAAACAGCCCTTTAACCGATGTTCTTTTACCAATTCCAGTGGCTGCATGATTTTAAAATATCTGACTTATAAAAGTATGAAAAGGTTTGCTGAATTCATTGATTTTGATGCCTAAAAACTTACGAAAACATAAAAAGTCAACAAAATTGCCCGGGGAAAGGCTTTAGCCGGGATTTTTTTTAGAAAAATTTGGAAAATATAAATATGTGTCATACTTTTGACCATATGGTTAAACTATTTGTTTAATCTTTCTGGTTAAACTTAATGGTTAAGAGAGATGACTGAAGATGATAAACAAACTGAGGAAAAGATCTTTGATGCTGCTACTGATGTATTCATCGAAAAAGGAAAGGATGGAGCAAGAATGCAGGATATTGCAGATCGTGCAGGGATAAACAAATCGTTACTGCATTATTATTATCGTACAAAAGACCATCTTTTCAATGCGGTTTATGAAATGATAGCCGCGCAGATGTTCAAAGAATTTGCACCCGTATTTGATGAGAATCTCTCTCTGGAAGAGAAGATCAGGTTCTTTCTAAAGGCACATATTTCATTTATGCAAAAGAATCCGGGACTGCCGTCATTTATTTTAAATGAAATCCACCGAAATCCACAAAGAATAAGGAAACTGATCCAGAGTTTAGATATTAATAAACTATGGACCACGCTGGAATCTCAGCATAAGGAAGAACTAAAAAGATACAATATCACAAAAGAGGATCTTCCCCAGTTTATTACGACAATTGTCGGAATGAGTGTTTTTCCATTTGCAGCCAAACCGATCATTGCCAGCATAATAGAAAAAACGGACTACAGTTTCGACAATTATATTGAGGAGAGGAAGGAGTATGCCGCGGATTTTATAATCAAAGCAATAACAAAATAATAATACTGAAAAT
>JBBSAP010000123.1:0-8808 GCA_038252165.1 Bacteroidales bacterium
ATGGAACATGTGGGTATCGGGACTGATTTCGATGGGGGAGGCGGGGTTGACGGCTGCATGACTGTGGCCGAAATGAAAAACATAACAGTTGAACTGCTGCGCCGGGGTTATTCCAGAGTCGATTTAGCAAAGATCTGGGGCGGGAATATTATGAGGGTATTAAAGGAGGCCGGGTCTAAAAATCTGAATTTATGAACTTTTTACCCTGTTAAACTTAAGTGCTTTCAGAATCCATGCAGGCATTGGCTTGTATGAATTTCTTTTCTTCAGATTTACATACCATCCAAGCTTTTTTGAAACAGGCATTTTATGCGCTTCGACAAATTCTACAAGAGTTCCGTCAGGATCTATTATATAAGCAAAATAACCGGCAGCCTCACCCATATCGAAACTGCCACCCTGCCTTGAATGCTTGCTGTCGATCACGAATGGAAATCCTTTGCTGCTGCAGAAATTCTTAAGTTCATCCATATCAAAAATATCGTAGCACAGATGAATAAAACCCGGATCGCCCCAATAGCGGCCTTCATAGATTTTTTTGCCTGGTTTATCCATGGCGCTTACAAGCTCTATAAAACCCGGACCGAAGATTTTGCTGAAGTACCCTGAAAAGGTTTTGGAACTTTTCAGCAGCACCCTCCTGAATTCATTATTTCCGCCAGGCAGAACAGCAAGATCAGGGAAAGAACCAGTGGAATCATATATTACTTCATCATAGCCAAGTATATCAGAGTAGATAACTTTTGATCTTTCTATGTCCGATACACCGATTATTGCCCCATATGTTCCGCCACTAACTTTATCTTCGTTCATGAACCACTCATCCCCTTCGACCATCTGAAACAGATTCCCAAAAGGATCTTTAAGAAAGAACCCCTTTTTCCCTGAAGGATCAATTTCAGGCTCGCCACAGATATTACATTTATTTCGACTGAAGAAAGACCAGGCGGATTCGATATTCTTAACCTTCATTTTGCAGATAAGGATACCAAGATCGCCTATCCTTATTTCTTCCTTAATCACCTCTGGTTTTCTTCCGCTATACTGCCAGACCTCAAATCCACCTCCGCCCTGAAGGTTCAGCGCAAGCAGAGCATGTCGGCTCTGAGGTTTCCCTCCGGTAAAGGGCAGCATAAGGTTAGCTTCTGTTTCATCCTCAAAAATCCGGCAGTCCATACCAAACATCTTGTTGTACCAGTTCCATGCTTCGTGAATGTTTTGCACTCCGATTCCGATCTGTTGAATTCCTCCAATTTGATATCCCTTCATTTCAATGCTATTAATTATTTTAAACTATGCAGATTTTACTTTGTCTCCGATCCTGAAAAAGAGCCATGGCCATATCCGTCTGATATACAATATTATCAATTCACTTCTCCCGACGAGAATTTCCCTCTTGTTATTAATAATTCCCCTGATAATTATTCTTGCTGCTTTCTCAGGAGGCAAGCCCTTTGCCAATACGCCATCCATTTTTCCGAATTCATTTCCTTCACTGTCCAATGCATGCAACGAAATATTGGTACTTACTCTTCCGGGGATGATGACAGATGTCCTGATATTGTTTGCTTTGTTTTCGAGAAACAGAGTTTCGAAGAAGCCGTGAAGAGCCTGTTTTGATGCTGAATAGGCTGACCTTAAAGGGAATCCGAATCTTCCTGAGATGCTGCTGGTTGCAAGGATGTGCCCTGACTTTTTGCTCATCATATACGGCAAAACCGCCTTAGAAAGAGCAATTGTCCCGAAATAGTTTATCTCAAAGATCTTTCTGTCGAGCCATAGGGGTGTTTCATCTATCTTTGACCTTTGGCTTATTCCGCCAATATTTAGCAGGTAATCAATTTTTCCGGTTATATTGATCTGTTGTTCAACCAGCTTTTCAATTCCTGATGTGTCGGAAAGATCAAACGGAACGCAAATTATCATTCCTGATTTGCTGCTGCAGGCTTTCTTAACCCTTTCCAGCCCGGGAAGGTCATTTGATGAGATAATTACTTTTGCCCCGCGCGCAGCGAATTCATATACCATTGCCTCCCCGATACCTGATGATGCTCCTGTGATCCAGGCTACTTTTCCTGTGAATATATTTTTTCTATTCATCTTTCATTGCAGTTACCTGTTCGATCAATTCATCATAATTATCCCTGAGTTCTGAATAGTCAGAATTTTTTTCCCTGATATACTTTCTTAATCTGAAACCTCCTGCTATCCTTCTGAACAGGATATTGTAGTTCCATGCAAATATTCCTGCAACAGGTATTGTTAAAAAGATTGCTATTGCCAGCCACCATGGTGAAAATATCAGCAGGGTGCAGATAAGGTAAACCGGAAGGAAAATGAATGCCAGGGCAAGCGAAATCCCGAACCTGATAGTACTGTGAAACTGAAGGTCCTTCGTTTTCCGTATCTGCAATTCAGGCAATGTAAGAAAAGTCAAAGTGAATAAATTACCGAAAAGCCAGACTGGAAAAGTAATAAAAAGTCCGGCCATCCCTGCTATCAGCCAGGCCAGTGGGTGTTTCTTCTTTTCCAGCAGCCTGTAGGTTATATTAAGGTTTTTTGCTTTCTCTTTAACCTTTAAGCTAAGTCGGCATATCTTAGCATATGTTTGGGGATCAGATATTTTTAGACGGTTCAGGTTGTTTATCAGGTTCCTGTCCCTGTAGAGTTTCGGTGACCTGATATTATCGCTGAATTTTCCATTAATAATGCTTCTCAGCTCGTCAATTGCCTCGTAATCATCCTCTGATTCAATGTGGACCATTACTTTCTTAATTTCAATTGATAACCTGTTCCTGAGTATGTTAAGGGCTTTTTCCGGGCTATCCTTATAGAGCTGGTAATACTCTGAAACTTCAATTGGCTTACCATAAACAACAGTCAGGACCTGCCTTAATCTGCTGTAATTTGAATATTCGACGCCGACAGGGATGATCTTTATTTTCAGCTGAAAGCCTGTAGCTTCATCAGCATGGAAGGCAACCCGGCAGATTCCTTTCTTAAGCTGCCTGAGTCTTCTGAATCCTGCATGATCTCCTTCAGGAAGTATTACAAGCCCATTCCTGTTCTTTAATACATCAATGGTTTTGATGAAGATTTCGTCATTTGCCTTGAGTGAACTGAATCCGTCACGCATTCTGTAAACCGGCAATATTTTAATGAAATACAAAAAAGCAGCAATTGCTTTTCTCCTGAAAATATCAGCTCTGGCAAGGAAAACCGGTTGTCCTTTATGAGTAAACAGGACTGCCAGGGCATCCATCAGGGCATTCTGATGATTTGGCGCAAAAATCAGATGATCTTCAGGATTAATATTCTCAACACCCATGACAATAATTTTCCTGTAGAAAACTTTATCATGCCAGAATCCGACAGCCTGCTTAAAAAGTGCATAGCGTGCCGAATATTTTTCAATGTTTTCCTTGCCCATTCAATCAGGTTAACTGTAAGTTCCCGGCCGGAAATGCAGGAAACATCCAAAATAGATCAATGCAAGATAAAAAATTGACATGCAGTATTTATAGTCCCGGGCAAATTAATTATTGTTCCAGGCAATAATACGTCTTTTTACCACCCGCTAAAGATGGTCAGTATCGCCAATTAATCTGTCAAGGTTTCTTCTTTCCTTTTTTGTCGGCCTGCCTGTACCTTTCTCCCTGTAACTTGTAAATCCTGCATGCCTGAGATCGAGCTTGACTTTTTCCGCTTCAGGAGTAAGATCTTCAAGATATTTACTTACCAGTTTTGCAGAGACACGGTTTTCAATCGGTTCAAGTATGCGGTAGGTAAAGATTACCGGCAGTTTCTTCACAGTTATTATCTCATCTTTTAAGACTGACCTGGATGGTTTGACAGGACCATTGTTTATGATTATCCTGCCTTTTCGGCAAGCTTCTGATGCAATGCTCCTGGTTTTGTAGATTCGTACTGACCAGAGGAATTTATCAATTCTTACTTGTATGGTTTCCGGCATATCAGGATTAAGGTTTATATTACTCCGGTTTTTTCCCGGGGTCCTGTTCTCCCTCTTTAAAGACAGGCAATTTTGATGATCTGTTGAAAGTTGTCATTGTAAGCTCAGTACCTGCTGTTCCGAAGGACCTGATCATTCCGGTGACAATCCTGATTCTTTCATCAATGAATTTTTTTTCTTCCACACTCCATTTCCCCAGAACATATTTAACCTGGGAGCCTTTCCTGAAGCCATTTCCGATGCCTACTCTTATCCGCGCATATTCAGAAGTTGAGAGTATAGAATTTATATGTGCAAGTCCGTTGTGACCTCCATCGCTTCCCTTGGGCTTCATACGTATACTTCCAAGGGGCAATGCAATGTCATCGACTATCACCAGCAGATTTTCAACAGGTATCTTTTCTTTTTTAAGCCAATAGCTTACGGCGTTGCCGCTCAGGTTCATAAAAGTCGATGGCTTAAGAAGCACGAAGGTTCTTCCTTTATATTTCGTTTCGCAGATGAACCCATAGCGTCTGTCGCAGAAAGAAGCTTTTGATTCATCAGCAAAAGCATCCAGAATGGTAAAACCTATATTGTGCCGGGTATCAATGTACTCATCACCAATATTTCCCAGGCCAACTATCAGATATTTCATTGTGCCTGAATAATTAAACAAATTACTGTTTATTTGTTTTTACCCTCTTTCCCGGGTTTACCCTCTTTTGCTTCTTTCCCATCAGCCGGGGCAGCAGCAGAGGCAGCACCTTCGGCACCTTCGCCCTCAGGTTTAACAGCACCTGCAAGTCCTTCTTCCTCTTCTTTCTGTACAACACGTGAAGTGGCTACAGTAAGAACCGTGGTGATCTTTGAATCAATAAGTTCAATTTTCTCATACGACAGATCACCAACCTTGACAGAATGGTGAATCTTGACATCAGTTATGTCGATAGGAAGGGATTCAGGTATGTCATTTGCATAGCCTCTTATCTTAAGGTGTCTTTTTTTGATCCTCAGTTTGCCTCCGGCTTTTACTCCGACCGAGTCACCAGTTACCTTTATCGGAAGGCTTATTATTATGGGTTTATCATCAAAAATCTCAATAAAATCAGCATGTGTGATTTTATCATTAACAGGGTGGAACTGAATATCCTGAAGAACAACCTTGTAGCTTTTACCGTCAAGGTCAAGGTTTACTATATGGGCATCGGGTGTATAGACTAGATTTTTAAAGCTGTTTTCGTGAACCTGAAAATGAACGTTTTGTTCTTTTCCATAAATCACGCAAGGTACATTTCCTTCTTTCCTGGTATTTTTCGAGCTTTTCTTTCCAAGCTCAGTTCTGAACGATCCTTTGATCTCAATTGTCTTCATCTGGTATAAGTTATTGTGCTACTCAGAGTTATTCCTTAGATAACTCCCCATTACACGTTGGACATAAAAAACGGAGTGCAAATATATTACAAAGGAATCAGAATACAAAATTTGTACTGATCGATTGATTATGATTTACAGCCTGAATTGTAGTGGCAAAAATCTCAGCAATTGACAGTACTTTGATCTTTTCTGATTTATTAACGAAAGGAACAGAATCGGTAACAACGAGTTCTGTTATCGGAGAATCTTCTATTCTTTGCACTGCATTTCCTGAAAGGATTGGATGCGTTGCAAACGCCCTGATGCTTGTTGCTCCTTTATCATGCATCTTTTGTGCTGCTAGGACAAGGGTCCCGCCGGTGTCGACCATATCATCAATGATAACCACATTCCTGCCTTCCACGTCGCCAAGTACCGACATTTCCTCAATTACATTCGCCTTTTTGCGGAGCTTATAGCATAACACCATTTCGGACTGAAGATGTCTTGAATAAGCATTTGCTCTTTTTGAGCCACCCATATCGGGTGCCGAAATAGTCAGATTACTGAGTTTAAGTTTTTCAATATATGGTGCGAAAATTGCTGACCCGTAAAGATGATCAACAGGGACATTAAAGAATCCCTGTATCTGATCGGCATGCAGGTCCATCGTAATAATCCTGTCGACTCCGGCTGTACCAAGAAGATCAGATGATAATTTTGCACCTATCGACACTCTCGGCCTGTCTTTCCTGTCCTGCCGGGCAAATCCGTAATAAGGTATAACAGCAATAACTTTATATGCTGAGGCTCTTTTGGCGGCGTCAATCATCAGAAGGAGTTCAAACAGGTTATCAGCCGGAGGATTTGTTGATTGAATGATAAAAACCATGTCGCCTCTGACAGATTCATTAAAACAAGGCTGAAATTCACCATCGCTGAATTCAGTAACTGAACTTTGTCCAAGTTCTACTCCCAGTTTCTCAGCAATTCTTTCCGCGAGATGCATTGAAGCCCTGCAGGAAAAAATCTTCATTGGTGCCTTACCGTACATTATCCTGTGATTTTGCTGTTTTATAAAGAGAAATACAGATTACAAAATTATAAATTCCAAAGGATATCAGACCGTGTTTGAAAAATTGTTGATAGTTTCTTCTATGAAATTCAGGATTTCTTCCCTACCGGTTGCTTTCACAGCTGATGCCGCAAAAGAAGGAGGGAGTGATTCCCATATTTTAAGCATCTCAAGATTGTAATTTCCGATCGATTTCTCAAGGTTACCAGGGGCGAGCTTATCGGTTTTTGTAAATACTCTGGCAAACGGTACTTGGTTATTACCAAGGAATTCCATGAACATCAGGTCGGATTTCTGCGGTTTATGCCTTGAATCGAGCAGAACAAAAAGGCAAACAAGGTTCGCTCTTTTCAGAATGAATTCCTCGACCGCCTTTACCCATTTTTCCCTCATCCTGACAGGAACCTTTGCAAATCCATAGCCGGGAAGATCGACAAGATACCAGCTCCCGTTAATAAGGAAGTGGTTGATTGTCCTGGTTTTTCCCGGATTACCTGATATTTTAGCGAGGTGTGAATTACCGGTCAGAAGATTGATAAGAGAGGATTTCCCGACATTAGAACGACCTATAAATCCGAATTCAGGCATCACCGGGTCGGGGCACAGATTTATTGAAGGACTGCTCCGGATAAATGAAGCTGAATGGATTATCATAACGAATTTCCTTATCTAAGATCCTTGTAGGGGAGATCTATCTTTTTGTACAACAGATACCTGTTTCCAAAATCAGTAATAATGACACCAATGATACCGGCGTATCCCGGCTGAGGTGTTCCCGACTTTTTAAGGTCGAGATAATTTTTCCCTTTTATGCCTGTTATTAATTTGCATCTGGTTGTATCAAATACGCCATTTGAGAATTCACCACGGTAAAACGTGACTTTTCTGGCCGTATCGGTAAGTCCAAGATTGATCCTGACTTTTCCGGTAGTGCTGTAATTATCATTTATCGTGAACAGAATCCCGGGATAATCCCTGATAAGCTTGCCGTCTCTTGTATATTCCTCAAGAAAAGGTGTTCTCAAACCTTTTATAAACTGCAGTTTTGCCTTTATATGACCATTCCGGTAATATTGTATCTGGGTTCCGTTAATTGTATCATGCTTAAATGGGGTAGAACGGAAAACCTGCCCCTCGAGGTAATACTTTTTTACAGAGTCCTCGCGAAGCCCGTTCTCGTACCATATTGTCTGGTTCAGCTGTCCTCCCTGATAATATGTCCGCATCTCACCCTGCATGATACCATTCTCAAAAGTGACTTCCTTTATGAGAAATTCTTTGCTATAGTACTTTATAATTCCTGTATAACCCGTGTCAGGCACTGAAAGTGTATCTGCTCCCTGATCCGATCCTTTTTTTGAGGATCCCTTCCCTGAGCATCCTGCAGCCAAAATCAGAACCAGAAATAACACTATTGCATTGTTGACTTTTTTCATGGCCGAGTTATCTGATTTTTAATTGATTCCTTTATCACTTATGTATGTTTCAAGGAGTGTTGCCTCTTTCTCCGGCACAAGCACCACGTCTCTTATCATTGCCGGTAAAAGCACTGTTTCTCCTTTTGTGACACTCTCCGACCCTGAATCCCACCGGATCACAAATTTACCTTCAGTACAAATGTACACAACAAAAGAGTCAAGTAAATTATAGTCCCTTGTAATATGTTCATTAAACTGTATAATGTTTGTGTCAAAATACCTGCAGCGAACAAGATTTTCGGGTTTGTTTTTATGCACTTCACTTTTGATTTTGGATTTGCCTGCCTGATTGAAGTCAATAGCATCCAATGCAAGATCAGTATGAAGATCGCGTGATTTTCCATTTTTGTCCTTTCGTCCCCAGTCAAATATTCTGTAAGTAATATCAGAAGTCTGCTGTATTTCAGCAAGTATAATGCCGGCTCCGATTGCATGTATTCTTCCGGCAGGAGTAAAAAACGTATCGCCGGGATCTGCACTTTCAGTATTCAGAAGGTCTCCTATGGTGTTGTTATTAATAGCATTGATATAAGAATCGCGGGAAACCGGTTTGGAAAATCCGGTATAGATCTTCGAGTTTTTTTCACTTTTAAGAATATGCCACATTTCTGTTTTTCCGTATGCTTTATGCCTTTCTTTTGCCAGTAAGTCATCGGGATGAACCTGCACCGAAAGATCATCCCTGGCCTCGATAAGCTTAATAAGCAATGGAAACTCATTGCCGAATTTTTCAAATACTGAATCCCCGGTAATATCGCCCATATATACTTCGATTATCTCCTCGAGATTATTTCCTGCAAGAAATCCGTTACTTATCACTGACAGATTCTCAGATACTGCCGATAATTCCCAGCTTTCTCCGATATTTTTCAGATTACCGGGTTTCTTCCCATAATAATCTGCAAGCGACCTGCCGCCCCAGATCTTTTCCTTTAAGATAGGTTCAA
>JBBSAP010000124.1:0-8712 GCA_038252165.1 Bacteroidales bacterium
GGTTAATCCCCGCTTATGAAACTGACATCAACAGATAAGCACAAACACTTGTACCTCGAGTACGCGGATGAAATTTTAACTTCTTATCTGTTTTTTTAATATGTTGATATTGTTTAATTTAATAATTATTTACGGATGAAACAAAAAACTCTTTTAATTGGATTTGCCGGTATGATAGGATTATTTATCCTGGCAGGTTGTGAAAAAAAGGATGACCCTCAACCGACAGATAGTATTGTGAAGATTGCGCAAAGTCAGCCAAATCTCAGTTCACTGGTAACAGCACTTACCAAATTTCCCGATTTAGTAACTACTCTAAGCGGACCTGGGAAATTTACTGTATTCGCACCAACAAATGATGCTTTCACTGCTTTGTTAGGAGTGATCGGACAAACCAGCATTAACGATGTACCCGAGCCTGTGCTCAAGTCATTGCTGCAGTACCACGTAGTTACTTCAGGGGCTGTTCTCTCCACCCAGTTAACTGCCGGCGATTTAGTCACTGCCAATACAGAAAACATTGCTGTTAGTTTAATGGGCGGGCTAAGCCTGAATGGTTCTACAAAAGTAATAACTGCTGATGTGCGCGCAACCAATGGTGTGGTACACGTTATAGATAAAGTGCTTGTACCCGCTTCAATTGCAAAATTTGTAAACACAGTAGTAGAGTCCGCTTATTTTAATAAGAGCTTTACTACGCTTATCGCAGCTGTTACAGCAGCAAGTCCCTCGATCCTTACAACTTTGCTTAACTCTTCAAAGAAAACTCTTTTCGCGCCAACGAATGATGCATTCACTGCTGCAGGTATTACTTCATTGCCGAATCAGGCTACTCTGGATGCTGTTTTAACATACCATGTAATTGGTAGTGAAATAAGGTCAAATCAGTTGCCTTCCAATACAGCCCCGGCAAATAATGCAGTAACAACATTAGGAGGGGTCTTTTATTTAAGTAACCGCGGAACTGCTGGTATTTTCATAAATGGAAAGACTAAAGTAACAACCGCCGACATTCTTGCCGATAATGGGGTGGTTCATGTAATTGATCGCACATTGTTGCCACCTTCACAGACTATTGCACAGATAGCAACCGCACTATCTTCTGCTGCAACAGGTAAAGAGTTTACCCAATTGGTTGCAGCCTTAGTCAGAGTGCCTGCTTTACTTGATGCAGCCTCGAATGCTTCAGCGAATCTTACGGTCTTTGCGCCCACAGACGCGGCTTTTAACGCGCTTTACACTGCTCTTGGTGTAGCAGGTATTAATGATATTCCTATTAATACCCTGACTGCTGTACTGCAGCATCATATTATATCTGCCCCGACAACAGCAACTGGTCGTGTATTTTCGACCGACCTTGTTACCGGGAATGTTCCAACATTAAATGGAAACATCAGTATTAATGCAACAAGCGGGACCGTTACTTCCGGTAGTGGAACCGTCGTAGCCGCAATCAGCAGCAATAAAGCCCTGGTTAATGTTTTAGGTACCAATGGTGTGATTCATACAATAGACAAGGTTCTGTTACCTTCCGGAAAATAATCTTTGTTCAATACAGGAAATCTGCAGCTTAAAAACTGCAGATTTTTTGTTTGGTAAAAAATCTGACTCTCTTAGCAGTAATTACTTTTAGAAATAGTATTTTTATCACAATGGGACATTATTCGCTGTTAGAACTTGTAAAGCTTACTGGTATTCAGGCAGCTACAATAAGGGTATGGGAGCGGCGTTACCATATCCTTAAACCACACCGTACCATAACAAACAGAAGATGGTATGATGACGATGACCTCAGACGTCTATTAAATATTTCCACTCTTTATCGCAAAGGCATAAAGATATCTAAGATTGCAGCATTTTCACAATCAGAAATTGAGGAGAAAGTTACAATTCTAACAAAAGATTTTATAACCTACGACACATGGATAGATTCGATGATAACTGCCATGATTAGCTTTAACAAAAATGCGGTTAATGAGATCCTTCTCAGGTCAATAATAAATAAAGGTTTTGAGGAGACATTCACTGGTTTAGTCTTCCCGTTTTTCAGGAGAGTGGGAACATTATGGCAGACAGGTTATGTAAATACCGGTGCAGAGCATTTTATCTCAGGTATTTTCCGTAGCCGGCTAATTTCTGCAATTGATTCCCTGACCCCGCCAGATAGTCGGGGAAAAAAGAGAGTAATAATGTATCTGCCAGAGCATGAGCTGCATGAGTTAAGCCTTCTGTTTTATGAATATCTAATCATCATGATGGGATATGAGGTGATTTATCTGGGCCAGTCGACACCCGTTGATTCGGTGATTGAAGTAAATGAAAAATGGCATTCAGATATCCTTGTTACAGGGTTAGTGTCAGGCATGCCTTTTACCAGGGCGGGGGATTATCTTAATGGTCTCAGCAATACTTTCTCAAAGCAGAAGATTCTTGTTGGAGGGTTACTAGCAGATGAAGCAGACAAAAGAAATTATCCGAATGTTTTTTCATTGAGATCAGTAAGTGACCTTAAGTCCCATCTTTCATAAGCTTCAGAGTCCTTAGTCCCTATATTATATAATTCTTTGTACGGTTTGATTTTAAGCAACCAATAATAGCATTTTCTTATTTTAAAAAAGTTAGAAATCATTTAAAAATGAGACGAAATATTTTTTTTGCAATGAACTTTGCATTAATACTGATAATTCAATCCTTTACTTTTAAAACAATGGCAAAAACAGAAGAACAGAAATACAAGGTAGTATATTCTGAAAAAGAGTTTGAGATAAGGTTTTACCCGTCTGCTACCCTCGCAACAGTTTATTCCGATGCAAAGTCATACAGAGAGTTATCGGGGAATGGATTCAGAACGCTCGCAGGATATATTTTTGGAGGAAATGAATCAGACACTAAGATTTCAATGACCTCTCCAGTCCATATGGATATTAACAATTCCAAATCAGCAATGAGCTTTGTTATGCCGTCTTCGTACAGTAAAAAAAACCTGCCAAAACCTGATAATTCCAATGTTAAAATCGAGAAAACTGAAGATGAATATGTAGCTGTTATACGATTTGGAGGTTATGCTTCAGATGATGACATTAAGAAGTATTCAGAGAAATTAGGAAAACTATTGAGCGATAAGGGTATAGCTTATTATGGAAACTTCCGTTTCCTGGGATACAATCCACCCTATGAATTTATTGGAAGAAGGAATGAAATAATTGTATCGGTTAGGTGGCCTGGAAGCAACCTAAAATGATAAAGGATGATACTATGTAGTTGTTGGTAATAGCATTAGCTATAAGGTATGTCCATATCCTGATTTGCCGTATTCCTTCGGTCTTTATTTCTTCAAAGGGGTTTCACTCAGCTGAAAAGTGAACCTGCTTCCTTTTACAATATCATCGTGATTGATTACCCAATTTGGATATACTCCTCCATTCCTTGTTATTACTTTAATATACCTGCTGCCTGGTTTACTGCTTACCGAACTTAAAAGAAAATACTTCCCTCCCGGAAGGAATATTTTAATCTCATCAAAGGTAGGTGTGGTGATAACATATTGACCCGAGGCAGGACAGACAGGATAGAATCCCATCATTGAAAATACAAGCCATGCCGACATTTGTCCGGCATCTTCATTACCGCTTAAACCGCCGGGCCCGGTGCCGTACTCTTCCTGAATTATGTTCCGTACTGTTTCCTGTGTCCGGTAAGGTTCTCCTGCAAGGGTATAGAGATAGGGTATCTGGTGGCCAGGCTCATTGCCATGCCAGTAACGACCCTCCCGGAAAAAACCATCGAGCTTATCAGTGAAGGCTTTTTCCCCACCCACGATCTGTATTAATCCCGGAATATCATGAGGCACATACCATGTATATTGGAAGGGAGTACCCTCGCAGATAAAACTTGCTTTGACATTAGGGTCAAATGGTTCTATCCAGTCTCCGTCGGCATATCTGCCCCTTGCAAAGCCTGATTGACCGTCAAAGACATTGCGCCAGTTCTGCGATCTTTTCATCAGCAGATCGTAATCACCGGTTTTCCCGATCCCTTTAGCTACCTGTGCCAGAGCATAGTCATCGAACGCATACTCAAGTGTCCTGGATACCTGCTCTCTTTTGTGAAAAGCATCCCATACGCTGTCTTCAAGCGGGATATATCCGTATTTAAGGTAACTGGAAAGCGCTCTTCTGCCTTTCCCGTCTTTGTATTCTTCCGGATCAGGTTGATCGAATGCATTCTTTCGCATGTATGAATAAGCAGTTTCAACGTCGAAATCTTTAATGCCTTTGGTAAAAGCATCCGCTATCATGGCACTGGAATGATCCCCGATCATTGCTGCCGTATAATTGGACCATGCAGGGAAAATGGGCATCCAGCCTCCCTGTTCGGCTTTGGCAATCAGCGATTTCACCATATGAAGTGTCCGTTCAGGTTCAAGGATTGTCATTAAAGGATGAAGCGCCCTATAGGTATCCCACAATGAGAAATCATCGTAATAATCAAACCCGGCAGCTTTATGTATAAGGGAGTCCTGTGCAAAACCAGGATAGCTTCCATTAACATCGGAGGCTATCCTGGGAAGCTGATAGCAATGGTACAGGGCTGTATAGAATTTTTTGAGATTTTCTTCAGTTCCTCCTCCGGGCCTGATTTTGCCGAGAGTCTGATTCCATATATCTTCTGTTGACTTTCTAAGTTTGTCAAAATCCCAGCCGGGTATTTCGGCTTCAAGATTCCCGCGGGCATTTTCAATGTTTGTAAATGAAGTTCCGATACGTACACTGATCATTTTCTGATCGCCGAAGCTTAATGCTATCTGCTGGTTGTCAGTCAGTTTATCCATCTGAATAAAAGGCTTGTCAAACTTTATAACGAACCAGCCGCTGAATCCGGCCGGCTCTCCTGATCCCTGATAAATCCGGTGCACCGGATTACAAAGCACAACCTCGTTCTGCTCCCCGTTTATCCAGACTCTTCCTTTCTTTTCGTCGCTGTTGATCCTTATAAAGATGCAGCTCCTTCCCTTTCCCGGAAAAGTGAACCGCATCATTCCGGATCGGACAGAGCCTGTAATCTCTGCTGCGATATTGTAACTGTCGAGCATCAGACGATAATAGGCGGGAGATGCTGTCTCATTTTTATGACTGAACCGTGATACCGGAGGCGACTTAATTGTATCCGGTACCTGGGATGTAAATGGCATTATGGTTGCACTTCCGTAATCCTGGGTGCAGCTTCCGCTCATCCAGTGACTTCCCCTGAATCCTGTAATATATTTATCGGTAAAGTAATATGGGGATATGCATTTAAGCTCTGTACGCCTGGTTTCCGGAGTCCATTGAGTCATGCCGAAAGGCCGGCCGACAGCGGGGAAAGTCTGGCCTTTGAGTTCTGAACCAGCTTCGCTGTGTTTCCTTGCACTTTCAGTTGTTGCCGGTGCAGTTCCGATCAGCGGATCAACATACAGTATTGGCTGCTGGGCCATGGAGGTCAGTGGCACAAATAACAGGAGGAGAAGCTTTTTCATTAATAACTCATCATAAATTGATAGATCCTGATTCTTTGTTAAAATCAGGTTATAGCAGTTATCTGATCTTTTACATTTTCGGGTTCAAAAACTTTTTTCCAGTCCTCCATGATGAATTCTTTAAGTCCTCGTTGCAAGGCTTTGTTTGCGGCATCGGAGAATACTGCTCCGGGTAGTTCATTGAACAGGACGGCCATCTGTATCCTGAGGTGTCCGAGAAGGAAATCCCGTGCAGCTTCAGCAGGAACGCCTCTTTTTATGACTTCATTCAGACCTTCCCTGATAACATAGACACATGTCGATGCAAGCGTTTCAACCAGGGCCGGCTCGAGCAATCCCATCTGTTCAACACTTATCCGGTGAGCCCTCCATACCGGGGCGTAAAAGGTCTTAGCAAGCTCTTCTCCTGCAAAATAATCTTCTTCTTTGCCTTTCATGAGGGAGCATACAATTGCCTGCTTTGCCAATATTCCGCCAAAATGATCTTTCATCTTTTCCACTTCAGGTTCCCAGTTAAAGATAGAAGGATGACACGGATGTGTTATAAAATATGAGATGCCTTCTCTTTGGTGAAGTTTTCCGGCAAGTGCCGCGGCCGGATCGAGTGTTATAACAAGAGCACCTTCTTTCATCGCAGGAATTACCTCTGATGACACCTTTTGGAGGGCTACATCAGGAACCGCAAGAATAACTATATCGGATCCGGATATACATAAGCCGGGGTCTGAAACCTTTACCCCCTTTTCGATAAGCTTCTCAATACCTGATGGATTTACCTCATGGTACGACATGAGATAACCTGAGTTCTTAAGGTTATGGGTAAGGCGGAGCCCCATCTTTCCTCCGGCACCCACAAGTGCAACTTTTAACATTTTTGTTCAGTATAATATTAAATAAACTCTTTTAATCTGATCGTATTCCCTGAAGAAGCAGACTCATAACATGCCCAAATAAGCCTTACCGTCTCAAGGTTATCAGCTCCTGTATTTTCCGCCCTGACTTTTCCCAGCATATCATTAAATATATTCCTGTTGATATGGATCCCGCTTTCATGATTTACAATATAATCCGGATCAGCCCAGGAGTAGGAGGGAAATTCTACTATTTCGGAGGTGGTCCCTTTTCTTGTGGTTGTCCTGATCTCGAATTTCGGGCCGAGATAAACTGAACCTGTTTCTCCTTCAACATGGATATGAAGGGTTGAAAAGGAATCGTGTTCCACCACTGAGGCGTATGACAGTTCCGAGAAAACAGGCATGCCGTTTTTCATTTTCATCATTACAGCTGCCATATCTTCTCCTTTAATACCTTTGTTTACAGCCTTGGTCTGGCACCATAGTTCGTCGCATTCCCCGAAAAGGTACCTTATAACATCCAGAACGTGGGATCCCATATCAGTAAGGATAAAATGATCGAGTTCCCTGAGGAATGGCTGGTTATCGAATACCGGGAATCCTGACAGAAAAGAGACCCTTGCTTTAAATGGTTTCCCGATAATACCTGAATCGATTATCTGCTTAAATCGCCTAACCGGGGCCTGCCACCTGTAATTTTCATGGATATAGAGGCTGGCGCCAGCCTCATAACACATATTAACCATCTTTTTTGCTATCATGAAATCAGGTGCCATTGGCTTCTGGCAGATTATCTTTTTAATACCATGTTTTATTGCCATTTCGACAAATAAAGCATGGGTGTCAACATCAGTTATGATATCAACGAAATCAAGTTCCTCCTTCCTGAAGAGTTCCTCCGGATTGTCATAAAACCGTTGAACCTTGAAGTATTCAGCAATTTTCTCTGCCTTTGATCTCGTCCGGTTGTAAACAGCAACAAGTTCGGCACCCTCAATTTCTGTCCATGCCCCGATCTGGAATTTTGACCAGAAACCGCATCCAAGAACCGCGAATTTCAATTTTCCCATACTAATGATTTTAGATAATTTATGCTTTCATCAGCCCACTTTTCTTCTTTTTTAATTGTTGCTTCAATTGCCTTTTCAGGTGAAGTCCACAATTCAAGGATAGCGCTATGGCAAAGCCCTGTCTGAGAAGTTCTTCTTATGAGATCAGGTATGTTGAGCATGCCTTTTCCGGCAGGTCTTCCTTCGATAATAAATCCCATTTTATGCGGTACCCTGAAAATTGCAAAATCCTTTATATGAAGGTTGATTGTATACGGGATCAGTATTTCAGCTACCGTTTCAAATCCTTCACCTGCCCCCATTGAATTTACCGAATCGAGGCAAATGCCAATCCATTCGGATCCGATGTGTTGAATTATGTTTTCGAATTCCTTGGCTTTTAGCCTGTCGTGGTTTTCAATTGCCAGTTTTATTCTCCTTTTCCTGAACTCAGGCAGAAGGTCTTTTATGATGAGTTTTATTTCGGGAATGGAAGGCTCAAAACCCTGATTGTCAATAACCATCCTAAGGAGTGGTGAGTTTATCCTTTCTGCTATCTCAAGACATTTCATTGTATGTTCCGGTGTAAGCCCTCTTCCACCCATTTCGAGGCCGATATTTTTTGCTTCTGAATAATCACAAAGCAAATCCAGATCATCATCAGAGAGCTTTTCCAAGGGCAGATTATCGGCTATCTGGACCAGGCCAATTCCTTTTGCCTCAGCTCTCTCCATTAGTCCGCCTACGCGCATCGGATTTTCAGGGGGTGACCCCGGTACGCCTATTGACCAGGTGTAAGTATATGATGATAATCCCAGGCGCATAACTATTGTTTTTTTAAACCCGGTGCAGGATATTTTTTTGAAGCATCATCGAGAACCAGTATCCAGTCCAGGTTCTCCCCGGGCGTTGGTGTATTGAATGTCTGCGTACCTGTGCCGGAATACTTTGCTATCAGTGTTGCCTCACCATTTCGCGGGTTAAACCACCATGCGACAACTTCCTTTCCCCTGATCACATCCATGCGGACAGTAAATTTCCGTCCGACAGGAGCATAAATCATTGCATAGGTTCCCTCTTCGTCACGGGTAGCAACAAACCTGTAAGATCCGCTTCCGGGAACTGCTGAGATAACATTGTCAGGAACAATTATTGAATTATCGGGTATTCGTGTCAGATAAGGCCTCGATTCCATCAAAAGACGTCCATAAATCATCTGTCCGGCACCGGGCTGATCAATTGCTTCGTACCATGGCATCAGCGGGCGATTAACAGGACTTCGTGAAGGCGCCCA
>JBBSAP010000125.1:0-8710 GCA_038252165.1 Bacteroidales bacterium
AGAGGCTGCAAAAGCCGCCGCTGCTAAAGGAATAACTGTTTCGACAGACCTAAATTACAGAAAAAACCTTTGGAATTGGGGCAAGAAGGCTGCGGAGGTTATGCCCGGACTTGTTGACTACTGTGATGTTATCCTGGGTAATGAGGGGGATGCGGAAAAGATTTTTGGGATTCACCCGGAGGGTGTGGATGTGACAAGCGGAAACGTTGACCCTGCTGACTATGAATCAGTCTGCCACCAGTTAATGCAAAGGTTTCCGAAGGCAAAAAAGGTGATAATTACCCTCAGAGGGTCAATCAATGCCAACCATAACACCTGGAGCGGTGTATTGTACAACGGCGAAAAGTTGCTGAATGCTCCGCTTTACAATATATCACACATAGTTGACAGGGTTGGAGGAGGTGACAGTTTTATGGAAGGTCTCATTTACGGGATGATCTCATTTCCTGGTGATGACCAACGTGCCCTCGATTTTGCGGTTGTGGCATCTGAACAGGTGAACAAGTGGGCAACCGCAGAATTTCCTGAACTGATCATGGGGACTGGATCTGTCATTGACGCATCGACAGCAATGCTTTATGTTCAACTTGATTCTAATTTCATTGTTTCACCTTTACTTGACGAACAGATGGCGGTAGCACTAAACAAGAGGAAAGTGCTTTGGTCTCCTGGATGCGGGTCCGTCTCTGAAATATCTAAGGCAGAATCACTCGGTGCTGAAGTGGTAAAAATATTTCCCGGCGCAGAAGTAGGGGGACCAAAGTTCATTGCAGCAGTTAAAGGCCCTATGCCGTGGACTCATATTATGCCATCCGGTGGGGTTGAGCCTACCGAATCCAACCTTAGGGAATGGTTTAAAGCTGGAGCATTATGCGTAGGGATGGGATCAAAACTGCTGAAATCAGAAATGATTAAGAATAAAAATTTTAAAAGACTTGAGGAGTTCGTCCGGATAACAGTCGAACTTATTTCAAAACTAAGACAGCAGTATCCGGTGAGAGTGTGAGTAACGCAAAACGTTCTCCCTCAATCAATTGAAATATACAGATCATAAGCAAGAAATCTTACTTGAGAAAATTGCATCTGAAACTTACGTCGGCTTGAACGGTAAAATGAGCAATATTAATCCAGCTGGGTGGAGCAAAGAAGAACTTGACACATGGTTCGATAAAGCAGAATGGCTTAACGGATGGCCTGTAAGCCCAGACCTCTCAATAGACAGAAAGGAGCTGGTTGTCAATTATCTACAGAACAAGGGAAAATGGGACAAGATATTTATTTTTCTAAGGTCCAACAACTTGTCTGCTTTGGAGCTCGGCCGTCAGTTGATAGACGGGACCGATCTTTATGCCGTTGTAAGCGAATACGTGTCCAAGAATGAAGAAGATACACGCTTTGAAGCCCACAGGGATTATGTTGACCTACAGTATGTGATCAGTGGCAATGAACTAATGGGTATGGAACCATTATCCCTTCAAAGAGAAATTATCAAGCCGTATGATCCTCTCAAGGATGTGGTTTTTGTTAAAGCTCATGAGCATAAGGATGTACAAGCCACAACCTCCACCTTTTTCCTCTTTTTTCCAGGCGATATACATCGGCCGGGGTTAAGGGATGGTGGAAGCTCCTCTGTCCGGAAGATTGTGATCAAGATAAAAGTCAGCTGATCATTGAAATACAATAGTGTTGAAACTTTCAAAGACATATTCAACTGAAAATGCTTTTTAATAAATTAAAAAATCAAAAAAATGTATAGGAAAATCAACATGATAGTAGTTCTATTGTACCTTGCTTTAAATGCAATTGGGCAGCAACCCAGTCCTAGAACTGTCACTGATTTTGATGCTAATTGGAAATTCAAGCTCGGCGATCCGGCTGGTGCTCATCAAATTTCTTTTATTGACAAGGATTGGCGTGTATTGAATCTTCCGCACGACTGGAGCATTGAGGGAGAAAACAATCAGAACGAACCCGGAGCCGGGAACGTTGGCTATTTCCCTTCAGGCAAAGGCTGGTACCGCAAGGCATTTGATGTTCAGGGTTTTAGCAACAATAGATTGTATTCAATAGAATTCGATGGTGTTTACATGAACAGTGAAGTATGGCTGAATGGTGTCTACCTGGGCAAGCGCCCTTATGGATATGCAAGCTTTTCGTATAATCTTTTACCTCATCTGAAAGCCAGAGGCAACATCCTGGCTGTACGCGTAGATAATTCAATCCAACCTAACTCAAGATATTATACAGGCTCAGGCATCAGTCGTCACGTCAGGCTTATAGAGACCAATAAAGTTCATTTTGAGAAGTGGGGAGTAATCTCCTACACTAAGAATGTTAATGTAGGCAAGGCGTTTCTTCATGTTGAAGCATCCGTTTTGAATGAGAACAATGAAGGGATCTGCAAAGCTTTCATCAAGAATGAAATATATGATTCCAAGCTTAATCTTGCCGGAATAGGAGAATCAACCATAGCGATCAATGGAAAGCAATCAGCGAGATGTGACCAGGAAATCTTAGTTGAATCACCTGAGCTTTGGTCAGTTGAAACCCCCAATTTGTATACTCTTATCTCCTATTTATATATTGATGGGAAGATGACGGACTTAATGTCAACGACTATTGGCATCAGGACTATCGAATATGATGTTGACAAGGGCTTTATACTCAACGGTATGAGGGTGAAGATGAAAGGTGTCAATCTGCATCATGATGCAGGTGCTATGGGTGCGGCAGTTCCGGAGAGAGTATGGGAGAGAAGACTTGAAATATTAAAAGAGGGGGGATGTAATGCAATCCGCACAGCGCATAACGTATTTGCACCGGAGTTTTATGACTTATGTGACAAAGTCGGAATGCTGGTTATGGATGAGGCGTTTGATGAGTGGCTGGAAGGAAAGAGAGATAACAGTTACAAGTTGCACTTTGCCAAATGGTATGAGCAGGATCTGAAGACGATGGTTCTTCGTGACAGAAACCACCCATCAGTAGTCATGTGGAGTATCGGGAATGAAGTGCCTGATCAATCCTCAAAAGAGGGGCCTGAACTAGCCGAAAAGATGATTATGATTTGCCGCGCTGCAGATCCCACGAGACTTATCACTTCGGGTAATGACCGGATTGTGGCTGACGATACGCCGGCTACGGCTGAATTTCTTGCGAAGTTTAACGACGAGATAGTCGGATATAACTACCCTGACAGGTGGCGGGAGCGCAGAGAACTTTTATTCATCATTGATAGACATGAATTCCCCGGACGAAGAATGGTCACCACGGAATCCGGAGGCATGGGAGGCCCCAGGGGAGCTTATAATATAACAAGAGGTGGTGGTGTCAGGTTTCCAGCATCTCCGTCCAACATCCTTACAAGCCGTTTTATAGATACTGAACAGCGCTGGAAATTCACACTTCTCAATGATTATGTAATTGGCGACTTCATGTGGACAGGGATTGATTATTACGGTGAAACATCCTGGCCTTCACGTGGAGCCACCTCCGGTTATCTTGATAACTGCGGGTTCAAAAAAGATGGCTTTTATTTCTTCAAGAGCATCTGGACACAAGAGCCGACACTCCATATTCTCCCAAACTGGAATCTGGAAGGAAAGGAGGGCCAGGTGATACAGGTAGTATGCTTTACAAACTGCACAGAGGTTGAGTTGTTTGTTAACGGCAAATCTTACGGGAAGAAGACTCTCGAGTTTCCTCGCACCGGAAACATAGAAAACTGGCGGACATATGCTCCCACCAAGGTCATGACTTCTACGGCAGACCTTCACCTTGCCTGGGATGTTGTCTACGAGCCTGGTGAAGTGATTGCCGTTGGCAAGACCAGGGCGGGCGAAGAGCTGAAAACCCGTATCATTACGGCCGGAAAGCCTAATAAAATACGCCTCACCGTTGACAGGGACATCATCAGGGCTCTTCCCTCCGATGTTGCTCATATTACAGTAGGAATACTTGATGCGGATGATAACCTGGTGCCTTTGGCTGATAACCTTGTGAAATTTACAGTTGAGGGGGCTAAGCTTATCGGCGTTGAGAGCGGCAATATGGCAGATCTGTCGTCTGCTAAGGCTTCGGAGAGGAAAGCTTATGGAGGAATGTGCCTTGCCATTCTTCAAGCTGAGAAGCCTGCCATTATTAAATTTATGGCAACATCAGAGGGACTTAAGGATTGCGTAGTTGAAATTAAAGCAATCCGATGAACTTCTTATAACTCATTTTGAAGGTCGATGCCTGCGGGGATTTCTGCCTCATCTATATTAGTAAGATAATTTTTAACATATCAATTATACTTTAAACACTCGACGCAAATGAAATCTTCAAATCAAAACGACTTTAATCGTCGGCACTTTTTAAAGCTCTCTGCTGCCCTTGCAGCATTGGCTTATCTGCCGGCATCGACATGTACTACAACATTAGCAAAATCAGCCTCTGACCGCTGGGGTTATGTTTTGCCGAAAAGGAGACTAGGGAAAAGCGGCCTGGATGCCACAATCTTTGCCCTTGGAGGTGGACCGCTTAATGCTAACAGGGAAGAGCAGGAAGCAATTTTAGAAGCTGCATTCAGAGGAGGATGCCGTTTATTTGAGACTGCAAGGTCTTATGGAACCGAGCCGCACTTCGGCAGAGTCCTTAAACCATACAGGAATGATATTATTCTGAGCTCAAAAAGCCGTGCACTGGATGCTGATACCCTGAACAGAGAACTTGACCTGACGCTGGAAACTTTGCAGACAGACTATCTCGACATCTACATGATGCATAATGTGACCACGTATGAATATTTGGATAGGAAACTGAAGGGAGGTGTTTGGGATGCAATGGTGAAGGCTAAGGAAGAAGGGAAAGTAAGGCATCTCGGTTTCAGCGGACATGCTAACTGGGGTACCAATAATGAGGTTATGGATCGCAAGTTGCCTGGACTTGAGATTATGCTTGTTCCCGTTAATGTCGTTGACACTGTGCAATACAGCTTCACCCTAAACACTCTTCCTAAGGCAGTGGAGAAGAATATTGGTATTATAGCCATGAAACCTATCGGTGGCGGTGGTATGACCGGCGGTAAAATAACATGGGGGCAGGGAGAAAAGGGCACCGTTCGTCCGGCGGTTATTCCTGATGTCATCACCATGCGAGAGGCACAGCATTTTGTCTATTCAATGCCTGTGGGGGCTGTATCCTTCGGATGTACTTCAATTGAGCATGTGAAGGAGGATATTGAACTGGCAAAAAGCTATAAGGGAATGAGAAAAACTGAACAGGAAGAATTAATGAGAAGGGTAGTCGAGATTGCCTCCAACAACCTGCTTGAGCATTATAAGCATGATGACCTTGTTTAGCACTCAGAGTGATTCTATGTAGTAAAATTGAAACCTTTAATTGCTCAATAGTTCGTAAAACTTTGACATAAAATTCTGATATTCAATGGAAGTAAGTTGTTTTTAAACTTTATTAAGTCACTTATAATCAGCAATATAAAAGATCAGCCAAGTATATGTCAAGTTGTGATCCCAGGGGGCAAAAACCTTATAAAAAACTCATTACCAATATTATAGATAAAACGCCAAGTATTAATATGTAGAGAAGGGCGTTTATGATAGAAACACTCATTAAAATACCTGGTTCGGGTAAAGGTAAAACCGATTATCAAAAAAGAAAAGAAAGAAAACGGTTCCGAAGGATAGCATCAATCTAACCAATTATCGGACATTTAAAGCAAGATCACAGATTACTGAGGAAATATCTTAAAGGCTTTGAAGGTGATATGATTAACACGCTTTTAGTCGGGACCGCATTCAATATGATGAAGATGTTACGGAAAATCCGTGAATCTGTTATCTGTGTCTTAAATGAAATTATTGAAAAACTGATCTGGAATTATCATATCCAATTTAATTATGGTAAAAACCGATTTTTTAAGGATTAACTAATTACGATTAGGTTTATTTTAAGAAAATATTTAATTTTGAATAAAAGATAATATTTCAGAAAATGGAAAATAAAAGCAAATTTTTAAGTAGACGTAAGTGGTTAGTAATGTCTGGCATGGGATCAATTGCAACGCTATTTTTGGGAATGACAACACGCAAAAAGATAAAAAATAGTCTGAATACAATTAATCCAAAAGGATTTGTTTATAAGAAATCCTATAAAAAATCAAGTGCTGTAAGTTTAGTCAAAGGTGATGATCATTATAAGATCGTATTTCAATCTTTAAAAAACATTGAAGATGATGTGGTTAAATCGATAGGAGATAAAACAATACTTATCAAACCGAATATGGTTGTAGGAAATTCACCTTCATGCGCAACGGATCCTATTGCAGTAAAGGCAATTCTCGATTTTCTTAAACCGCATTATAAACAACAGATAATTATAGGTGAATCAACAGCTGCTTTCCCGACACCTGAAAAACCTAATGCAACAACATTAGATCTGTTCAAGGATTATGGTTATTTATATTTGGAAAAGGAATATAATGTAAAATTCGTTGATTTAAATGCTGGAGAGTATGAATATCGGCATATTTTAGGAGCAGACAATAAACCGTGTTTTATCCGTATCAATAAACCATTTTTGGCTTCCGACGTATATATCATATCGGCTGCCAAAATGAAAACTCATGCGCAATGTATTGTAACTTTATCCTTAAAGAATGTGTTAATGGCAGCTCCTATAAATGATTATAAGAAAAATACATGGGAATTTGGAGATAAATTTCACATGCATGTCACTCCAGAAGCAGATGCAAATGATCCTCTTTTTTACAACTTGTTTCAAATGGCTCATTATGTGTATCCTGATTTGGCTGTTATTGATGGTTATGTAGGGATGGAGGGCAATGGCCCAGTTGGAGGTGGTGATATTGATTCCAGGATGGCTATTGCCAGCCTGGATGCGCTTGCAGCTGATACAGTCGGAGCAACAGTAATGGGATTTGATCCAAATATTGTTCCCTACCTTAGATTCCTGAATCAGGGTGGTTTTGGACAAGGTAATATTGATGAAATAGAAATTATCGGAACGCCTATCAGCCAGTGTAAAATGAATTTTAAACCTTCTGACATGAGTGCTAAAGCATTCCATTTGTCCTGAGCATTGAAAGGTATTTAACTTTTTCTACTTAACTCAGGTTGCTTTCTATAAGAATTTTTATGACTAATCAGTTTTAAAAAAATTAGGTGTTATTAACAATGTAATCTACGAAATTAACATTTCAAATTTTTAAAATGTTGCCATTTTATAAAACGGCCACATATTAATAAATATTATTTTAGTATTTGATAAATAGGCGATTACGTTCTTTGATAAATTGGATTTCAGGTTTAGTTTTGTATTACAAGTTATGAAAACATCCGATAAGATAATTATCAAAGAATTGAAACGCATCATTTTGTTTCAGGCATAAGAGAATGCGCTTTTGAAATCGAGGATAGATGTTCTTGAGCGCGAATTGGATCAACACACCACAAAAAAAGATAATAGCAATAGCTCTATGCCCCCTTCTAAAGATGAGAACAGGCCATCACGTACGAGCAGTCTTCGAGAGAAAAGTAATCGTAAAGCAGGAGAACAACCAGGGCATGAGGGGAAAACGTTGGAGATGGCAGCACCTGCCATTATTGGATCATCGGTAACCTTCGGTCAAAAGAAAGCTGCAGATCCAATAACCCCATTCAAGCTGAAATATGCTCCCGGATTGGGAATGTTCCGCCAGCATGCCGGAGAGGATCCCATCGATAACATTAAGTTCTGTCATGATCAGGGATTCCGTGCAGTCTTTGATAACGGCCTGATGAGGAGAACTCCTGAACTCCAGGAAAAAATTATGAGCGAACTTAAACGCCTTGGTATGGATTTCGGTCCCTATGTTCTCAGGGCCGATTCGGGAAAGCAGGACTTTGTGCTGAACAGCCAGGAAGTTCGCGATATGCTGGTTGCCCATATGAAGGAAGGAGTTGAGGTGTCTAAAAGAACAGGTGCTAAACAGGCACTGGTGGTCCTGGGGCGGTATGATGTCAAACTCCACATGGATTACCAGACAGCCAATGCTATCGATAACCTTAGATATTGTTGTGATGTAATGGAGCCTGAAGGTGTGACGATTGTGCTTGAACCGCTGAATCACTACACTAATCATCCGGGTCTTTTCCTTACAGGGATACCTCAGGCGTATGCCATTTGCAGGGCGGTTAACAGTCCTTTCTGCAAGATAGTGGACGACCTTTACCACCAGCAGGTCAGCGAAGGTAACCTGATCCCAAATATGGAGGCTGCCTGGAGTGAAATAGGAGCCATCCATCTTGGCGATAATCCAGGGAGGAATGAACCCACGACAGGTGAGATAAACTATAAGAATATCTTCAGGTACCTCTATAACAAGAAATACGATGGCACACTCTGCATGGAACATGGAATAAGCCAGAGAGGAACCAAAGAGGGCGAAGCACGGGTTATTCAGGCCTACCTCGAATGCGACAGTTTTGAGGTGTAAACCTCACCCTAAATCCCTCTCCCATGGGAGAGGGACTTGCAAGGAATCCTAGAAAGTCCCCCTCTCTCCCGGGAGAGGGGGATTTAGGAGGTGAGGTCGAATAAATTAAGGAAGAGAGACAGTACCCGGGTCATCCGACAACCATTCTGCCTGAAGACGGAAAGACACTTGCTGTACTGCGGAGAGAAAATTCGCGCGGAGCTGATTCACCAA
>JBBSAP010000126.1:0-8641 GCA_038252165.1 Bacteroidales bacterium
GTCCAGATCAGAATCAACTAAAAAAGATGTAGAAACTGCTGCCGGCTGACGCCATGGAAGACAATACAAAGCTTATTGAATCACTGCTGGAAAGAACTGCTGAATATGGCAAGGCGAGCTTTGAACTGGTAAAGCTTAAGGCTCTTGACAAAACTTCAGACGCTGTTTCCTCATTAATACCGAATACGATTGTATTGGTACTGATAGCAGTATTCATGCTTTTCCTCAATCTGGGATTAGCCTTCTGGCTAGGAGAAATATTAGGCAGGATATTTTACGGGTTCCTGGCAGTTGCTGCCTTTTATGGCATAGCAGGGCTTGTGTTGCATTTTTTTATGCATGACCGGTTGAAGAAAATAATCGGAAATTATTTCATTAAACATGTACTTAAATAAAATCCATGCAAAAAATATCATCCGTTGCAGAGCTTAAAAATGCGATTCAATTATTGGAAGTTGAACAAGATGAGAAAGGACTACTGTTAAAAGAGCAATTGTTCATTACTTTCGAAAGTTTAAAACCTGCCAATCTATTGAAGAGCACTGTCGATGATATTGCTTCCTCTCCATATCTTATGGATAACATTTTAGGCTCCGCCTTGGGTTTGTTTACCGGATTCCTTTCAAAAAAAATATTTATAGGTGCATCGGGCAATAAAGTAAGGAAGCTCATCGGTCATATTTTACAGTTTGGTGTTACAAACTTTGTTGCCCTTCACCCAGGAGCAATTAAAACAATCGGCTGGTCTTTCATTCAACATATTGTCCGTAAAAAAAGAATGAATTCCATAAAGCCGTGACTGATGAAAAAGTGAAATTGCCGCTTTATGCAAAAGCAGTTGTTTATGTCGTTGGCCTATGTGCCTTAACAGCGATCCTGTATATCGCAAAGGATATTATTGTTCCGGTCGTTTTCGCCCTTATTATTGCTATAGTGCTCCACCCGGTTGTGAATTTTTTCGTTAAGAAGAAAATTAACAGGGTAGTTGGCATTACAATCACTATATTCATGACCTTTTTGATAATTGCTGCGCTCGGAGCTCTTGTAATCTCGCGGGTAGGCCGGTTTGTTGAATCTTTGCCTTTTATAATTGATAAATTTACCGGAATGATCGACCAGACAATTAACTGGGCTTCGGGCTATTTCGATATAAAACCTCAAAAGATCCATGAATGGATCACAAAAACCCAGGGTGATCTCATAAACTCCAGTAGTGCTGCGATCGGGCAAACAATTGCCATCCTCGGGGGAGGTTTGGTGATATTTTTTCTGCTTCCTGTCTACATCTTTTTGATATTATTATATCACCCAATCTTACTTGAGTTTGTTCACAGGCTCTTTGGCTCAAGTGACCAGAAAAAAGTGAGCTCAATAGTGACTCAGATAAAAACTGTAATTCAACAATATCTTATAGGATTGAGTATCGAAGCTGCCATTATGGCAATACTTGATACGTCCGCTCTTTTGATAATTGGAATTGAATACGCTTTCCTTCTGGGCATTATAAGCGCCCTGGTCAATGTTATTCCGTATATCGGGGGAGTTGTGGGGGTGGCATTGCCCATGATAGTTGCATTAGCAACAAAATCACCCTGGCATGCTTTTTATGTTTTGGCTGCCTTTTATATCATCCAACTGATAGACAATAACTTCATTGTTCCCAAAATAGTTGCTTCTAAAGTAAAGATCAATGCCCTCTTCTCAATAATGGTGGTATTTATAGGGAATGCTTTATGGGGTATACCCGGTATGTTTCTTTCCATACCGCTCCTGGCTATAGTCAAACTCGTTTGCGACAATATCGAACCATTAAAACCATGGGGGTTTTTATTAGGCGACACCATGCCTCCGTTAATAAAGATAAAACCTTTGTTTAAGAAAAATTTAAATAAATCTGCATGATAGAAGTTAAGAAAGAAGGCATTCTATTAAATAAGACCAGCCTGGAGTTTGAAAACGAAGGAGTTCTGAATCCCGCAGTAATACGTGAAGGTGACAGCGTTCATCTTTTTTACCGGGCTGTACGAAAAGGAAATTATTCAACCATTGGCTATTGCAGGCTCGATGGTCCGCTTACAGTTGCGGAACGGTGGGACAGGCCTGTCATGGTTCCTGAATTCGAATATGAATCACATGGTGTTGAAGATGCCCGCATCGTTAAAATTAATGGCAATTATTATCTTACATATACAGGATATGACGGAACAAACGCCCGCGGGGCTTTAGCTACTTCAAAAGATTTAAGTCATTTTACTAAAATGGGCATCATTGTCCCTCAGATAACATACGCAGAGTTTGTATTCCATGCTGAATCTGCAGGTAAGGTGAATGAGAATTATTACCATAATCATAAGTTTTATTACCAGGAAGAAGATACTGAAAAGAAAATGATGTTATGGGATAAAAACGTGATATTCTTTCCCCGAAAAATTAATGGCAAACTGGTGCTTCTTCATCGGATAAGGCCAGGTATTCAAATCGTTACTTTCAAAAGCCTAAAGGAACTTACCACAGAGTTTTGGAAGAATTACTTTCTGGACCTGCAGGAGCATATCGTAATTGATCCCGTATATGCTCATGAGTCAAGCTACATAGGCAGTGGCTGTCCCCCAATTGAAACAGAACATGGTTGGTTGTTGATCTACCATGGGGTGGAGGAAACTGACAGAGGCCTTATATATTCTGCCTGTGCTGCATTGCTCGATCTTAATGATCCCTCAAGAGAGCTTGCACGGCTTCCTTATGCGTTGTTTTATCCCGAACTTGAATGGGAATTGCATGGTGAGGTAAATAATGTAGTGTTCCCAACCGGTACTTCATTGTTTGGAAATACTTTGTTTATTTATTATGGAGCGGCAGATACAGTTATTGCCTGTGCTTCGGTGAATTTACCTGCACTGGTAACTGAATTATTAACTTTTACCATGAAAGATGAAAAGCAAAGCCATTGAACTGTCTGAACTCCTGTTTGTTACCTCATACCCTCCGAGGGTCTGCGGCATAGCAACCTATTCGAAGGATTTGATAAAGGCGCTTGATAATAAATTCAGTAATTCATTATCAATAAAAGTTTGTGCGTTGGAATCGGGTGATTCAAATTACCGGTATGGCAGGGAAGTAAAGTATATCCTTAAAACCTCATTAGCTGATGGATATGAAGAACTGGCATTAAAAATTAATAATGACAATTGCATTAAAATCGTGCTGATCCAGCATGAGTTTGGTTTTTTTAAAGCGCAGGAACAATCATTTCAAAAATTTCTAAATAAACTTTCAAAACCCGTTGTCATTGTTTTTCATACAGTGTTACCCAATCCAAACAAACATTTAAAAACAAAAGTTCAAAAGATCGCCAATGCATGTGAGTCTGTTGTGGTTATGACCAATAACTCCATGCATTTGTTAGCAGATGGATATGAAATTGAGAAGCAGAAAATAAGCGTCATTGCACATGGCACTCATCTGGTGCCTCACTTAAGTAAAGAATTCCTGAAAAAAAAACATGGACTAACTGACCGTAAAGTACTTACGACATTCGGGCTGCTTAGTTCCGGAAAGAGTATCAAGACTACTCTTAAAGCGTTGCCGGCAATTATAAAAACCAATCCGGAGGTTACATTCCTTATTATTGGGAAAACCCATCCCGAAGTTGTAAAAAGCGAAGGAGAACAATACAGGGAAGAACTTGAGGCCATGGTAAAGGAAAAAAAGCTGACCAGACATGTGAAATTCATTAACAGATTTTTGCCTTTGCCAGATCTACTCGAATATTTGCAGCTTACAGATATTTACCTTTTTACCACCAATGATCCTAACCAGGCTGTTAGCGGAACTTTTGTTTATGCCATGAGTTGCGGCTGCCCCATCATTTCCACACCGATTCCCCATGCAAAGGAAGTATTAACAAACGATACAGGTATTATTTTTGATTTCCGTAACTCCAGGCAGTTGGCAAATGGCGTGATCCGGCTGCTTAATGATGAACCATTGCGAAGGAGTATCAGTTCAAATACGCTGCAGAAAATAGTTTCCACAGTCTGGGAAAATTCTGCAGTTGCTCACGCTATGCTTTTTGAGAAAATTTCAGGTGATATTTCGATACTTTATAACCTCCCGGTTATTAACCTGAATCACCTGAAACAGATGACAACCAATACCGGGATCATTCAGTTTTCAAAGATCAATCAACCCGATATAGATTCTGGTTATACCCTTGATGATAATGCCAGGGCACTGATTGCCATGTGTATGTATTTTAAATTAACAGGCGACGAAAAGAGCCAGTATTATATTAAGCTTTATCTCAGTTTTATCAGATTTTGCCAGCAACCAGCCGGCGACTTTTTAAATTATGTTGATAAGAATAACGAATTTACCAGCCAGAACCAGGTAACCAATCTGGATGATGCTAATGGAAGGTCAATATGGGCACTGGGATATTTAGTATCGGCTAAGGATTTAATCCCTGAGGAGATTTTTTCCGGTGCAAAAGAAATCATTCAGAAAACAATTCCTCATTTAGAGACTATGCGCTCCACCCGGGCAATGGCATTTGCTGTTAAGGGTCTCTATCACTATTATAACGCTGTAGAATCGCCTGAGATCCTTAGCCTTATTAAAACACTGTCTTACAGGCTGGTCCAGATGTACAAACATGAAGCGGCCGAAAACTGGAATTGGTTTGAAGGTTATCTGACTTATGCCAATAGCATCCTGCCTGAAGCAATGCTGTATGCCTGGTTGTCAACCGGAGAAACTATTTATAAAGACATTGCCATTTCGTCTTTTAGCTTTCTCTTATCACGGACTTTCAATGAAACCGGGATAGAAGTAATTTCAAATAAAAAATGGCTTCAAAGGGGTCATATAGCAGGTCGTTTTGGCGAACAACCAATTGACGTTGCATATACAGTAATGACATTAAGTAAGTTTTATAACGTGCTTATGGATGATGATTACCGTATTAAAATGGAAACTGCATTCAACTGGTTCTTAGGCAATAACAGGTTGCATCAGATCATTTATAACCCATGCACAGGCGGCTGTTACGACGGACTTGAGGAAACTCACGTGAATCTCAACCAGGGGGCGGAATCAACTGTAAGCTATCTGATGGCGCGAATGACTATTGAAAAGTACAGGAAACCGGACAGGAAACCATGTGGCCAGCTACTGGCCCGGAAAACTGTAAATAATGTAAATCATATCAATAATTATGTAACCCTTTAACAAAGGGCTTTACCTAACTTTCATTCAATATAAAATGAAATAATCAACGACATGAAAAACACCGGTATCGTCATTCTGATAATTGGTTTATTACTGACCATTTTTACGACCTTCAATTATTTTACCAGGGAGAAAGTAGTTGATATTGGGAAAGTTGAAATCACAGCAAACAAACGGCACCATGTTGCATGGTCGCCACTGATTGGCCTTGCCGTAATGGGGGTTGGCGGAGTCGTTTTACTGGTGGGTTCAAAAAAACTATAATTCTGAAAAGGAATCACCGTAGTAGTATTGCGATTCATTTGCAACCGAAGGATAAAAAAGAAAAGAATCGAATAATTTCCTGTTTGTAAATCTGAAGTTTGGGATTGCGATGGAAATCTTCTGACAGCGGGAAGAAGTTTATGAAATATTTAATAAAGCCTCTTCTATCATCAAAAACAGTCGCAATAATAATTGCACACCCCGATGATGAGACATTATGGGCTGGCGGGACAATACTGAGCCATCCGTCATGGAACTGGTTTGTTGTTTGCCTCTGCCGTGGAAACGATATGGACCGTGCCCGAAGGTTTTATAGCGCTTTAAAAATCCTTAAATCGGAAGGGATCATGGGTTGTCTTGATGATGGACCTGAACAGAAGCCATTGGATGAAACAGATGTCGGGTGCATCATAATGGATTTATTACCTCCCCGCCATTTCGATCTGATAATTACCCATAACCCATCAGGAGAATATACAAGACATCTCAGGCATGAGGAGGTGAGCAAAGCAGTTATCAACCTTTGGTATAGCGCAAAGATACCATCCGGTGAATTGTGGACCTTTGCTTATGGTGACGGCAACAGGGAATATAATCCCAGACCTGTCGAAAACGCTGATATTTATCGAAAACTCACTAAACGGATATGGTTTAGGAAATACAGTATAATAACAGAAACATACGGATTTGAAAAAGACAGCTTTGAAGCTGAAACTACTCCAAGGGCAGAAGCATTCTGGCAATTTACAGATCCTTATGAAGCTCAACGCTGGCTTAGAAAGGGAGGCATTAATAAATGAAAGTATTGGTATTATATGATTATCCTCCTTCACCGGGAGGGCTTGCAACCCAGGGAGATCTTCTATACAGGGGACTTATTGAAATGGGAGTCGATGCAAAAGCTGTTCATTTCGAATCAGCACAGGAGAAGGAATGGTACTATCGCTGGTTTGAGCCCAATGTTGTTGTGGGTGTGGGTTATTGGGGGCATACACCCCAATTGGTTCTTCACCCGCAGCGGTATGGTGTGCAGCCGGTACCATGGTTAGTGGCCGACGGTTATATTGCAAATTACCAGGAGGTGCTAAATTCTCTTCCGCTTATACTGGTAACATCAAATTGGGTAAAGGAAATGTATGTCCGCGATGGTATAAGTGGTGATAAAATAGAAGTGTTGCCTGTCGGATGCGATACGGAAGCTTTTACCCCTCATAGTTTGGATGACCCGAAAATACTTGCTGTCCGCGAAGCGCTTGGTATTTCATCCGATCAGGTAATGATCCTCACCGTTGGGGGTGACGCCGCATCAAAAGGTGCGCAGGAAGTAATGCAGGCGCTCGCAATTATTGACACTAAAGCCCCGGATTGGAAATATGTCTGCAAAGTATGGCCCCAGCCACGAACCAGTAAACAAAATATGGCTGATCTGGAGATGGCAGAACACCTGGGCATTGAAAAAAATGTCACCTATGCGACCAATACTATTTCACGCAATTTTATGCCATACCTGATGGGAGCCTGCAATATATATACAGCCCCTTCCCGCCTGGAAGGTTTCGGCATGCCGCAGGTGGAAGCCGGGGCATGCGGAAAACCAGTACTGGGTATTAAAGCTATGGGAATGCTTGATACAATTATTCATGGCGAGACCGGATTCCTGGCAAATGTAGCCCGGAAAATTGTCGTTAACCAGGTTACTCTTGGAGATGAATCGGGCTTTAAGGATAAACACATGATAGTATTCAAAGAGCCAAGAACACTCGATTATCGTGCAAATGTTCATGATATTGCAAGGTATCTGATGATTTTGATGACTGACTCAGAATTGCGTGAAAAAATGGGCAAAGCAGCCAGAGAGCATGTTGTGAAAAATTTTGATTACCGCATTGTTGCAAAAAGATTTGTGCAGTTAATAAACGATAAATTAGGAATTATATAATTCCCCGATCAGCATCATGCAACAGGAAACCACGAAAAGGACAGAAGAAGCAAGGGAAGCTGCTATCAAAGTGCTGCTCCATAATGTACATGGACCATACCACGGGCTCCCCCGGACTGCCGGCTGGGGTTATCCGGAACCTTACACAAGAGACCTGATGTTTTCAATTTTAGGTATAGCGGTTTCCGGGAATCTGAAGCTGAGAGAGAGCATCCGGCTGGTATTGGAAACTCTTGCAAAAAATCAGACAGATCGGGGTCATATCCCTTCATTAGTGCATGATAAGGAGGATCGGGGATCAAGCGATTCAACTCCTTTGTTTTTAATGGGTACCGGCATTTTCAGAAGAGTAACCGGTGAGCATGATTTTCTTCAGAAAGCTGTCAGCAAAGCTTTGACATGGATGGAGTATCAAAGTCCTTCAGACAGGCACCTGATTGCCCAGCAGCCAACAAGCGACTGGCGTGATGAACAATGGGTAACCGGCTATGGTCTGTATGTTAATACCTTGTTATACAGCTGCCTCCGGCTGCTGGATCAGAACAGAAGAGCAGATCTGGTGCTCCGCGATATGAGACATTTTACAATTACCAGCGCTTCTTGTTCCCCACATATCCGGGAGGGCTTTGTAATAAAAAACAAGCCATACTTTGCTTTCTGGTCATATAAAATTCATAGCAGCGAACGCTTCGACCTCCTTGGGAACAGTCTGGCCATTCTCTCCGGGATAGCATCACCATCAAGGGCCGGGAAAATGATTTCATGGATCGAAATGGAGTGTGGAGAAATGAGAAAAAGAGGCGAATTGGCAGTTGATCTCCCTCCTAATTTCTTCCCCTTTATCAGGCCGGAAGATACTGACTGGCGTTTACGATATTCAATTTATAACAGGCCCGGAGATTACCATAACGGAGGTATATGGCCTTTTGTCTGCGGTTTTTATGTGGCTGCTTTAGTTGCATCAAAAAAGTACAGCCTCGCAGAAAAAAAACTTGTGGCTCTTACCCGGTGTATAAAAACTTCCAGGGCCGGTAATATTGGTTTTGGATTTAACGAATGGCTTAAAGCCCAGGATGGAAAGCCTATGGGACAAGACTGGCAAACCTGGAGCGCCGCCGTTTACCTTTATGCCGTAAAATGTGTTGAAGAAAAAAGAACTCCTTTTTTTGATGAGATACGCAATTATCACACTGGGAAGAGCCTTTAACA
>JBBSAP010000127.1:0-8609 GCA_038252165.1 Bacteroidales bacterium
TCTTTTTCTCCCTTCCCTTTCGGTCCCCCTCTCGTGTGTGTTGTGTGTGTGTGGGGGGGGGGGGGGGGCGGCCCCACTCCCCCCCCCCCCCCCCCCTCCTCCCTACTAGCTCACTAAATACTTGTCATTCAGAGCGGAGTGAAGAATCTCCTTCATTTTAACCGGACACTAATAAAATATATTCTATTATTGGCTGAATATTATATTTGAGGATGTGAAATATAGCATCCTGAATTCATGTTCAAAGTTCGGTGTGAAAATATTCTTATCCAAATTTTTTCGGATCTCCTCCACTGACCAGAACCTTCCGTCGTCAATTTCATCTTTATTTATCACCGGGGCGTCGTCAGAGCTGCCTTTAAAGGAATAGACAAGCTCTTTTTCGCGGGGTGACTCCCAAATGTATTTTATAATGAACTTATAAGTGAAATTCTGCAGGCCAAGTTCCTCGAGCGTTTCCCTTTTGAGCGCCTCCTCAGGAGTCTCCCCTGGACTCATATGTCCGCCAACAGAAGTATCCCAGTAGCCCGGAAGGAGATCTTTTGTCATGGCGCGTTTCTGCAAAAACAATTCTCCCTTGCTGTTGAAGAGATGCATATGAACGACCGGGTGAAGGAGCTTGCTCCGGCCATCATGGCATAAACTGCGGAACGCACGGGCGATCTCGTTGCCATCCTCGTCCACAATGGGGAACAGTTCATCCGGTTCGGAGTTCTTCATAATAATACAAATATAGAAATATTGCAGGGTTTTAAAGCCCCTCCCGCTTAAGGGGAGGGGTTTGGGGAGAGGCCGAGTATTTGAAACGAACATTTTATCGTATTCCCATCCTCATCCACGATTGTAAGAACATGATTCCCGGCCGCTGCCTGTATCTCTGCCTGATGAATGAACTTTGTCGTTGTTATATAGCTTTCATCAAGATGCCAGAATATTTTTTTTGAAGGATTCCTGTGGACAGCTTCTGCAATTACCCTTGTCAGCTCTCCTGTATGATCCCTGGGGATAAAGATCTTAATTCCGGAGGTCGGATAAATGAACTCCATCACCGGCAGGCTTTTTCCTGTTGCACAGCCGGCAGAAAACGGCGGGAGCGGTTTGTATTCCGGATGTTTCTGCCTGTAGAAGTATTCCATTGCAGGAGGGAGGATAAACCATGGCTCATTTATAATTTCTGAGACAGGTACACAATTGGCAGAGACTTGTCTTGTACGTGTCTTATCAAGATGAATTATGCTGTGGTACGGACAGGCCTCGCTCCTCAATCCGTTGATGCACACGGATATTTCCATGGTTTCGGGACAGTTGGGACCAGCCCTGAACCCGCTCTGACTACAGACTCTGATACTGGTCATCTCTTCATAAGGAGGGTCGAACCATGGGACGGGGTTCATGATTCCGGCAATTTCAAATAAGATTGGAGCCGCAGCCGAAATACCTGTCAATCCTGGTCTCCCTTCACCATCTGCATTTCCTGCCCAAACCCCGATCACATACCCTGGCGTTGTACCCACCGCCCATGCATCCCTGAATCCGTAGCTGGTCCCTGTCTTCCATGCTATTTCAGGGGCTGAAGCGAAATATTGCCAGCCGGTTTCTGTCTCCGGGCGGTTAACCTTTCGCAGTGCTTCGTAAGTGAGCCACACCGATCCTGCAGAAAGAGAGGGATTTACCTCCTCAGCGGATTCCTCAGATTGGAATCCATTTGTGAAAAGCACCGGCGTATGATAATCCTCTCTCCGGTATTTCTTTTCATGGTTATATCTTCCAAGAACCCTGGAAAGCGAAGCATAGGCGCCTGTGAGTTCCCACAATGATGTTTCTCCTCCTCCAAGGATCAGGGACAGGCCGTAATAGTCAGCATCTTTATTGAAAGTAGTAAATCCGGTTTTTTTAAGTAATTCAAGGAACTTTTCCGGAGTATATTTCTGAAGCATGCCGACGGCAGGTATGTTGAGTGACTGGGAAAGAGCATATCCGGCGGGAACTGCGCCACTGAAGCTCTGATCGAAGTTTTTCGGGGTAAATCCCGGGAAACGTGTCGGAATATCTGATACAAGAGTATTAGGCAGGATTTCTCCCGATTCCTGCATTCCGGCATATAATATTGGTTTAAGAATGCTTCCCGTACTTCTCAGGGACCTTATAATATCGACGTCTCCACCATGTTCCGATGACCCTTCAATCGCTGAGTTGCCGACATAAGCCAGCACTTCGCCCGTAGGAACATCGATAATCAATGCAGCTGAGTTGAAAATAAAATTGCCGGCAAGCCCTTTCTGATGTGAATTAATTATGTCCGCAGTTCTTTCCTGGAGGACAGGATTAATAGTCGTCCTGATCCTTTCCCCTCTGTTCCTTATATAAAACAGATCTGTTAGATGAGGAGCTTTTGAAGGCAATGGTTTTGGCTCTCCGGGAAGAGGCTCATCAAGTGCGAGAACAAGAGTCAGAGAATCAATGAACTTTCTTTTATACAGCTTTTCAAGCAGCAGGTTGCGCCTTTTTTTAAGAGTTTCCAGGTTTTTCCCCGGATATACAAGTGAGGGAGAATTCGGAAGAACGGCGAGGGCTGCTGCTTCAGCCCAGGTAATATCGGCCGGTGATTTTCCGGAATATCGCCACGCAGCGGCGTCAAGGCCCACAATGTTCCCTCCGAAAGGTGCATTAGCAGCATAGATCCTGAGTATCTCCTTTTTCGATCTGAAAGCCTCAAGTTTAAGAGCCTGAAGGATTTCAATTATTTTCTCCCCATAAGTGCGTGACCTGTTGCCTCTCGAAAGCCTTGCAACCTGCATGGTGATCGTGCTGCCTCCGCTGACAATTTCTTTCGCCTTTAGGTTGTCAATGAAGGCTCTCGCAAGCGCAACAGGATTTATCCCCGGGTGATAAAAGAAATACCTGTCCTCGAATGTCAGCAGCGCCTTGCTGAATTTTTCGGGTACCCTTCCTGATGGAGGAAATCTCCATTGCCCGTCATCGGCTATTCTTGCTCCCAGAAGAGTGCCGTCGCCCGCTTCCACAACAGTTGAGAGCGGAGTCTTAAACCCCGGCAACGGAGAAACCAAAACCGGGATAATAATTACCCCGGTTATAATCAGCAGTATTTTAAGCTTCTTATTCAATTCACTGACCGGTGACAATCACTTTGTTTCCGGGAACTCTTGAATAGCAGTTTTCGGTGTACATAGCTTCGCACCATATTGATGGCTGATAAAATTCGCCCTTGTAAGCTGCATTCAATATCAGTACGAATGTTTTTGTCTCGCCCTGGTTAAGACTGAAATATGTATTTACCCTGTCGTCCCTGATATCGCGGTAGTCATAAGCACTTTCCCTGATCCCGTAGTTTGCCTCAAACAACCTGGTATTCTGAATCTCCCATCCTGAAGGGACCATCTGGGTCAGTGCAATATTATCGACCCGGCCGAAGGTTGTATTTTTAACCTTTGCCACCATCAAAAAGTCAGTTCCCTGAATAAGATTCCCATGGCCCACTGGTTTCATTTCGGTATTCATATAATTGATCTGCATGCTCAATCCCTTATCCGACACAGATAAGTCAGATACCAGAGGTACCCCTTTTCTGACAAGGTTTAAGTATAATGGTTTGCCGGAGGTATTTTCGGCAACAAGAGAATTTATTCCCTTTTTCAAATTCAGATTTCTTTTCAGGATCTTCTTTGGCTCAACGCTTTGTTCAGATCTTTCGCCATTCATAGTGATATTGAATTTTGCCGGGCCTGAATTATCCGTCGGAAGCATCTCCGTAAATTTCATATAGGAGAAAAGTCCCCAGGCGATCGATTGCGTACTGTACCAGCTTTCTGTATTGAGATCATCGCAGATTGTTTTCAGCAGAGGCAGGGCTTCTTCTTCCTTTTCAAGAAGTGAAAGAGTGTAAAGGATGATTGCCTTGTCACGCATCTGACTTCCGTAGTAATAGTCTGAATATTCGGCTTCTGTTTTAAGGTTTCTCATGTCGAGAAGATCGCCTGCAACTTCAGGTCTCCCGGCTGTGGCAAATGCCGCGGCAAGGAACCATCGGGATAATTGCGGGATATCGGCCGATTCGCGAAGCCTGTTCATTGCTCCTCTTTCAGGAGAACCTGCAAGTGAAAGGGTGAAAAGCCTGTACGCCTGGTCATTGGCCGATTGTTTGAATTTTGCATCAAAACGCCACTCCTGTGCTGTTTTTTTCTGATAGCTGATCCATTTCCTCCTGAAATCCGTCGGGATGCTGTAGCCTTTCTTTTCGGCTTCCGTCATGAAATGGCCGGCATAGGAAGTAACCCAATTATCTGGCTGATAGTTACCGGGCCAGAGCGCTATTCCTCCACTGCTCATCTGCCGTGTGATGATTTTAGAAACAGCTTCCCTGATATTTGCTGAAGCAGTCTCAACACTCCCGCGATCATTAACTGAAAGATCCTTAAGCCAGAGTTGGGGAAAGGCAGCTGAAATAATCTGTTCAGTGCATCCGTGAGGATAATCAAGGAGATATCCGAGCCTTTTCTCGAGATTTACCGAAGGAAGGAGAGAAGCTTCAAGAGTTGCAGCATCGGAACCCTCAATCCCGAAAGGTGCAAATGATGATTCCCATTTTTCACCTGGTTTCAGCAATTTGAGTTCCGCTCTTGTTTCAGGCGGATTCGGACTCCTTACATCCAGTTCAATATCATAAGCTGCTGTTTCTCCACCGCCCGATGCGGTCAGTCTGATCTTTGCAATGCCTGTCCTGTCGCCTGCTGTGAAAGTAAAATCCACATCCTTTTCCCCTGAGCCGGAAACAGCTACTGTTTTAACTTTTTCAGCAAACGTTACCATATCATTTCCTTCAGCGACGAGGTTAATACTGCTGATACTCTCCTTCTGGATGAAAATTGTTACGGGAAGGGCAACTTTCTCTCCGGGACTTACCACCCTCGGTGCCGTTGCGAGGATCATAAGAGGGTCTTTCACCGGAACGCTTTTTTCAGCATATCCGAATGCTCTGTCGTTACCTGCTATTACCATGGCCCTGACCGAACCTGTGTATTGAGGTAGTGCAATTGTATGAGTTGCAGTCTTTCCGGGCGCCAGGGTAAACGGTCCCAGGAATCTGACCACCGGAATAAACCGCTGGGCTTTATTTGCAGCCCTGTCGATTACTGCTTCATCACCACCGATTGCAAAAAGTCTATCAAGCGTTCCCCCAAATGCTCCTAATACCATGTCATAAAGATCCCAGGTCTGAACGCCAAGAGCTTCCCGTGCATAGAAATATTTCCACGGATCAGGTGTTTTGAATCCTGTGATATTAAGCAATCCTTCATCAACAACAGCTATTGTATAGGTCATCTGTTTCCTTTTCGCTTCGCTGACTTTGATCTCAAATTTCTGCTGCGACCTTATCTGATCGGGCATTGAGATTTTCGGCTCCAGTCGTGTACCAGGATCTTCGACCATTACCGGAACAATTCCATAGAGCCGCATTGGCATATCATTTATTGTCTGGGCATGCGGTTGAATTACAGTCACATAAGCATAGACATTCGGAGCCATTTCAGGCCTTGCCCTGAAGCTGACAACACTGTTTCCTTTTGTGCTTATCGCCCGGATCTCTTCAAGAACCGATGCTGAATTCTCCAGGGTTACAATTATCCTTGAGTTTTCGGGAGCCGGGAAACTAAGTCTTACTTCATCACCGGGATTATATTTTTCCTTATCGGTATTTATTGCCAGAAGGGTTGCTCCTTCGCTATTTCCTTTCATTCCGTATTCATAGGGCCAGTCAATAAGGATTATTTTTCCGGTGGAATGACCATCAGGTGTTGATACCCTTATCAGGTACCTGCCCCATTCATTTCTTCCGATATTGAATGAAAAAGAACCTTCCCCTCCCGATGTCTGTATCTTTCTTGAGATAACAGGTTTATAGGAATTATTTGAAATGTACTCTGCAAGATTCTCATTATCGGATTCCCACCACCATCTGTATGAGATCTTATAAACAGTAACCTCAGCTTCAGAATTAACAGGATTGCCTTTCGGATCGACGGTGACGATATTTACTTTATTCTCTTTATCGGTAAACAGCATTCTCTCCCTGCCTTTTAATCCGGGCAGTTCAATACCTGCAAAGACCGGATAGGGAGCGTATTTATACACTACCTGGGTTATGCTCTCGTCACCACCCTTCTCCGCGACTTTTGCAGTAAATATGGCATTAAGCATACCAGGAGCGTTGACCTTATTACCCGGATTAAATATCACGTCGGTATTTCCGTTTTCGTCAACCGACCCTTCAAACATTTTGGAAGTCTCTGAATAGAATTGTATTGCCGGATCGTCAAAATTGAACTGATGGTATTTTGCAAATTCTGTTTTTGCCGGTTTCAGGATATACTCGACCGATGATTTAAGGTTCCCGGCAGTAGCTCCGTTAAGCCACTTCACCTTCAGCGTTCCCTTTGAGGCAGCTCCTGATCCCCCCAGTATCTCGCCAGGGAAACTAAGGTCAATTTTCAGCCTGTTCGGTTTGATGGTCTCAACCCTGATCCTCTTTGTAAAAAGGGCTCCTCCTATACTGAACTGAGCCTTATAATCACCGGTTACGGCATCAGCAGCAGTAGCAGTCTTGAAAACCATCAGATTCTTACCTCCGGATTTCTGAACCTGATTATCTGCCTTTTGCTCCATCGGATTGATAAGATCGAAGATGACCGGATGGTCAGCCGGGACTGAGCTATGCAAGTCTTTAAAAAAGACAGAGAGATAGATTGAATCCCCAGGGCGCCAGATATCCCTTTCGCCATAGATGAATGCCTTGATCCCTTTCTCAGGCTGAACCCCTGATACATCAAAAGAGCTAAGGGAGAGCGAAGATCCGTCATTTATCTTCAGGTAATTGCGATCCTTATCCTTTTTTGCAATTATCAGAAAAGGCTTTCTTTCACAGGCAAGCTTAACTGATCCATTCTGATTGGTATTCCCGGAGATGATTTCCTGAAGCTGGAAATCATATACACTGATAACCACCTCGCTCAAAGGCAATGCTGTAAGGAGATCATTCACAATTACATGAAGATTATTGTCAGAGCCTCTCTTTGCGACGACACCGAAATTTGAAGCAAGCATATTCCGGGTTATCTTCCTGTCGGGATTGAAATAGGCAGCTTTGCAGGGATTGTCGCGGTCGCGCCAGCTAAATCCCGAGGAATAATATAAATAATCATCACCTTCGGAATAATAATTCTCCGGATCATCCCAGAATTCCTGGTTTGTTTCCTCTGCCACCTTAAGCATCTCATCGTATTTCTTCATTTCCTCACCATCGGAACAGGGGTAGAGAGAATAGGAAGGTCTCATTGAAAGTTCCACCCTGTAAAGGATGCCTGGCTCAACAACGATATATTCAGAAAGATCGATTGTATAAAGATTCCATCCTCCGGTATTCCTGCCCGAAGGATTTACAAGATCAACTTTTCCGGAATAGACCGGCCGGCCGAATCGTTTTAGTGAATAACCGGCATTTATTTCATTTTCCTGTAGAAAATAAGGAAGATTGTTTTCAAAGATCTTTACGATCTTTAGATCGACAGCTTTTATTTTGGCTGCTTTAAAGGGGAGAATAAGATTCTGAGATGCCGGAAGGATGACCCCCTTGCCTATCAGTTCAATAGCAGGCATGACGGGTGAAAAATCCAGCTGTGTCCTGAAAGGTGAAGAGAGAGAAAAGCCATTTTTATTCTTTAGCGAAGTTTCAATGTTAAGTTCTGTTTTGCCTTCGGGTCTGGACTTTGGGAAGATGCTTACAATATTTGAATTTATGCTTACCGACATCTCATTTGCAGGAGAGAGCCATATGATCCCTTCAGTCTCCTGGGAGGCATCTAACGGATCAGAAAAAATGATTTCTATATTCTGATTTTCTCCTTGTTCCGTAATTAAATCTATAACAGAAAATTCACCTGATGGAGGTATATTAACCAATGAAGTTCCTTTCTGTTTTACTTTAGCCTGTGTTCCGTCCCATGAAAGTTCGAGTTTCTGCGATTTTTCGGTCCTGTTGATATCCGGAACAATGAATTTATGTATAAGTCCGTCGGAATGGTCCCACATCACAACCATCTTCTTTCTTCCGAGCTTAGCCTGCAAATAGGCTTCGACCTCGTCGGAAGCAATATAATCGGATGCTGTGATCTGTCCATGCAGGGTATATTTATCATCTTCCCCGGAGCTCTCAAGTTCCCCGGTAGTGATAATAAAATCTTTCCTGATTGTCTGGAACCTTATTGGAAACGTTTTCAGTGATTCTTTGACTTCAATGAGCCTGTCAAGGTTTAGCCTGCCTGAGTAAACCGTTCCCGGATCAAGTGTTTTAGCCGGCCTGAATGTGAGTGTTACATCGTCGGTCCATTCTGCCTTCCCTCTTATAACCGGCTCAAACATGAACAATCCTGCAGGTGTCTTTTTGTTTGCCTTTGCAGCAAATTCAGGAGTGAACCTGATTTCCACAAGTGTATTCACCGAAACGATACCCGATGTATATCCTGTAATATATTCACTGAATCCTTTATCGATGGGAACAATGACTTCAGAAAGACCCTTTTGTTTTTTGATAGCCA